>JAWOGR010000069.1:0-4040 GCA_046496625.1 Dehalococcoidia bacterium
CGCCCAAGTCAGGTGTGGGAAAGACATTCATCCATGAAGCGGGACATAACCTCGGGCTGCCCCACACATTCACTAACAACAGAGCCTACGCTGGCGACTTTGCCTTCGATGTCATGGGCTACTATCCACACTCGTACTTCTTCACTCAACTCTGGAAGGACTGCTTCAGAAGGCTGGTGGTCGACTTCAGGCTTCTCGTGCAGCGGGAAAGGCTCGACGAGATTGCCGCGGTGTACGAGCTGAGGGAGCCAGCCGAGCTCATTGACGACCAGTTCGACCTGGTATCCCTGCAGATCGCTCAGGTGAATCAACTCTACGAGGAGCTGCGGTTCCTGGAAGCCTATGACAAAGTGGTTGAGTCGGAAGAGTCTGTGGATTATCTGGAATACCTTGTTTCGGAGTACTATCCTGAAGACCCGGAGGAGCCGGAGGAACCAGAAGTGCCAGATGAGCCGGAAGAACCGGAGGAGTCATCCCCTGCGGGCTGCTTCATAGCCACTGCAGCCTACGGCACGCCCATGGCGGAGGAGATACAGGTTCTTCGTGACTTCAGAGACGGATACCTGCTCACCAATTCGCTCGGGCAGGCTGCTGTAGACCTCTACTACAGAGTCAGCCCTCCGATAGCCGGATTCATAGACGGCTATCCTGCCCTGAAGCCGGTGGTGAGGGCTGCCTTGGTGCCTGCTGTGGTTATGAGCACCATGTTCGTCAACACCAGTCCGACCCAGCAGACGGTTATTGTTGGCTCGCTGGTGCTCCTTTCAGCGGCACTGGCAGTATGGGCTACCAGGAGACGAGGTAGAGGTACGCAGCCCGCCTGAGGACCGGGATCCCGCTTTCGCTTGAACTTCCTCCTGGTTGAAACCTGAGATGCAGGGTATAGCGTGAACTGCCCGGCCTGCTGCCGTTTTCTGTTCCCTCTTCTACTACTGGCCGGCCTGCCCTCGCGGGGCACATCGAGAGAGAGCCTGTCGGAACACATATCGCCGGTAGCCGTTTCTTAATCCTGTGCAAGGCCTTGACAACCCATCCACCTGATTGATACACTTGTTCTATAGAACATTTGTTTAGTACAAGCGGTAACAGGAGGCTACGATGAAGAAGTCCGAGCTTAGAGAGAGGATCCTCGAATACATAAGGCGTTTCTTTGATCAAAGAGGCTATGCCCCTACCGTCAGGGACATCCTCAAAGGCTGCGACATCAGTTCAACCTCGCTCGTCCAGTATCATCTGAATATCTTGGAGAGAGAAGGGCAAATCCGCCGCGACCCCGAGGTTTTCAGAAGCATCCAGCTTGTAGAAAAGGACATCCTTGAAGTGCCGTTACTGGGGACGATCGCTGCCGGAGAACCGATTCCTGTAGTGGATTCGGATACCTGGAATAACCGTGCTGAAGCGATGCTCAGGCTGACGACGGATGTGGTGGGAAGCAGGGGCGATATCTATGCCCTGAAGGTGAAGGGAACATCTATGCTCGATGCCCTCATCAATGACGGAGATGTCGTGATCATGGAGGCGGCGCGGACCGCCGAAGATGGTGAAATGGCAGCCGTGTGGCTCAAGAATGAGCAAGAGGTGACGCTGAAGAAGATCTACCGCGAGCCGGGGCGCATCCGCCTGCAACCGGCGAATAGCGAGATGAAAGCCATATATACCGGGCCCGAGAATATCGAAGTGCAGGGCAAGGTGGTCGCCGTTCTGAGAAAGCTGGGCCAGTAGTCAGGGGGCTGGAGATGAGAGTCGCATGTTTTTTCTTTCCTCATTTCGTTGTTCAAGTCGAGGCGAGAGACGACGGTTCGTTGAGGGAAAGGCCGGTCATCATCGGAGGCCTACCCTATGAGCGTAAGGCCGTATGCGATGCTTCAAGGGAGGCACTGGCGTGCGGTGTCAGGCAGGGCATGCTGCTCAGAGAGGCATATGCCCTGTGCCCGCACGGGGTATTCTTGCAGCCCGACGAGGGGAAATACGCCGACGCCTTTGACGCCGTCTTGACCCTGTTCGCCAATTACAGTCCGGTGGTGGAGGCAGGACACCGGGAACTGCGTACCCAGACTCCCGGGGGGTTGCGTATCCAGAAACCCCGGAGGACTCCAGCCGCCGGGATGAGCCCTGCCGAATACTCCGTCTTCATTGATGTGAGCAATGAAGGTCCCGATGACGGCGCAGAACTGCAGCTTGTCGAGGAAATCAGGCAGACGATTGAAGAACGCCTCAGGCTTTATCCCCTCGTCTCAGTTGCCTCGAATAGATTCGTGGCCCGGGCGGCCGTCCGAATCGCCGGGCCGGGGCAGGTCATGGTCGTCGCAGGGGAAGAGGGGAAGGATTTCCTGAAAGACCTCCCCGTGTGTCTTCTGCCTGCCTCCTCCGTAACGCTGGAGCGACTTGAGTTGCTCGGCATCTACCGAATAGGACAACTGGCGGAAATATCACCGGCGGCGCTTAGCCTGGAATTTGGCAACGAGGGCGGACGGTTGTGGGAACTGTCCAGCGGTATTGATGGGTCGAGGTTAACTCCCTGGAGCGAAGCGCCGGTGCTAAAGGAGAAGATCTGTTTCGAGCCTGCGGCCGAGAGCATGGACCGGGTCCTGGCAGGCTGCGACAGGCTCCTGACCGGGTTAAGCCGGCAACTGAAGGAGCGCTGGCAAAGCTGTCTCCGGCTGACGATATCAATGCATTTTAGCAACAACCATATCGCTCAACGTGTGTTTCACTTCAAGGAGGCAACCTCCTCAAGGGAAGAGATGTTGCGGCACTTAAAGCAGTATATGGAGTCTGCGAAATGCATAAGCCCTGTAAGCGAAATGAGGCTGACCCTGACCGATCTCTGTCCTGAAAGCGGAAGACAGGCTCCGATTTCGTCGGGATTGTTAGACGAGCGCATGAAGCACAGGGAAAGGCTGTCTTCGGCTATAAGCTGGCTCCGTCAAAGATACGGCAAAGCGGTAGTGGGCAGGGTGATCGCCAGACCGAACAGCGCGTTACCGGAGGATTCCTTCTCCTTCACAGAACTCGAGCTTTGAGAGGCTTATTCGTGGGCCGATGCGAACGATGAGCAAGCTGTTCAGAGAGGCCATAAGGCTGGAAGTTGAGGAAGGGTTCAGTCACAGGCCGATCGCCTTTCTCTATAAGAGGAGAAAGACAAGGGTGAGCGAGACTCTGAAACAATGGCGGGTAGTCCAGGGATGGTGGAAGCGGCCGGTGGAGAGGGAGTATTTCCAGGTCAGGAGCGAGTCCGGCACTATCTATGAACTCTACCGGGATCTGCTCACCGGAGACTGGTATCTGCAACGCATCCACGATTAAACCTGCCCGGATTTGCCGAAGGGAGTGTCGGTATCACGATGAAATCGGAGAAGGGTTACGCGGAGCTTCACTGCCACTCCAATTTCTCCCTGCTGGATGGAGCGTCTCATCCGGAAGACCTGGTAAGCAAGGCAGCGGATCTCGGCATGCCTGCACTGGCTCTCACCGACCATGATGGAGTGTACGGAGCCATTCGCTTCTACAAGGCGTGTCTTAAAGCCGGCATCAGGCCCATCATCGGGGCGGAGATGACGCTGCAAGATGGCGGCCATCTCACATTGCTGGCCAGGAATAACGAAGGCTATTCCAACCTTTGCCGGCTGATAACCGGGGCTCAGTTAGAACAGGAGCATCGGGGAGCGCATCCCCAACCTCCCAGGGGCAACCCCGTCCTCAAGCTGGAAGTCCTCGCCCGTCACTCCGCCGGCCTGATCTGCCTCTCCGGCTGCCGCAAGGGAGAGATAGTTGGCGCAATCAAGTCAGGGAGCAGGGAGAAGGCCTGCAAGGTAGCCGGAAGGTATATCGAGATTTTCGGCCGGGAGGACTTCTACATAGAGCTTCAGAACAGTTTCTATCCCGAGGACATGCACCTTTGCCGCATCCTGGTCGACCTGGCAGGCAGTCTCAAGCCGGGCTATGTCGCCACCAACAATGTGCACTATGCCGACCGGAAAGACCACAGACTGCACGATGTGCTTGCATGCATCAAGACCCGGACAACCCTGGACGAATGC
>JAWOGR010000117.1:0-3735 GCA_046496625.1 Dehalococcoidia bacterium
GAGCAGTTACTCGAGAAGGTGTGGGGTTACGACTACGCCGGTGAGACGCGAACTGTGGATGTCCATATCAGATGGCTGAGACAGAAGATCGAGGTCGACCCGTCTCATCCGAGTACTCTGATCACGGTTCGAGGAACAGGGTACAAATTGGAGGGCTAGAGGTGTTCCGCAGCATTCAGTGGCGCACTGCATTCTCATTCATCATAGTGATACTCATCACTATGAGTATACTTGGGTTTCATCTGGTCAGCCTGACCAGAGAGTCACAGCTCGACAATCTGCGTATGCAACTGGAGGCCGAGGCGAGAATCGCCGCCGAAGCCTGTCTACCGGCTCTTCTTGGCGACGAAGAGCATACAGTCCTGGACGCGCTTGCCAAGCGGCTGGGAGCGCAGATCGATACCCGGGTCACCATCATTGCCGAAGACGGTAAGGTGCTCGGAGATTCGGAGGAAGACCCGGGAAACATGGATAATCACCGCGACCGCCCGGAGATAACGGCTGCCATGGAACAGGGTTATGGTGAGAACACTCGTTACAGCACTACCTTGAGGCAGAGGATGATGTATGTAGCGGTTCCTATCTCACATGAAGGGGAGTTTCTGGGTGTGGCCCGTGTAGCACTTCCTCTGACAACCGTTGAGGGCCTCGTCCGGAGCGTGACGGTAAGTGTAATATCAGCCATGGCAGTTGCCGCCCTGCTTATCGTCGTTGCCGCCTGGGTCATCTCACGGATGACAACACAGCCTATGCTGGAACTCATCGCTGCAGCCAGAGGCATTGCCTCCGGAGAACTGCGGCAGAGGATAACGGTTGATGACAGAGGCGAGGTTGCTGAACTTGCCCGGTCTTTCAACGATATGTCTCTTAAGTTAGGAGATATGGTGGAGACGATATCAAGAGACAGGACGAGGCTGGCGGCCATTCTCGATAACATGGCCGACGGGGTCATTATGACGGATACGGACGCCAGCATTACCATGGCCAATCATGCGGCAAGAACACTATTCGGTATTCGTGACAGAGGAGTGATGACCCTCATCGAGGCCGTTCGCGATCATGAGATGGATGATCTGCTGAAGCAGTGCATCAAGACAGGCCAGACGGAGACAGTACAGTACGAGTCGGGAACAGCGCGCCGGTACATCAGGGTGATTGCTGTTCCGATTGTGCGTGAGGAACTCAGGGGCATACTGCTATTGGTTCAGGATCTCACCGATCTGCGAAACCTGCAGACGACAAGGCGCGAACTGATCGGGAACATCTCCCACGATTTCCGAACCCCGCTGGCAGGCATCAAAGCCATGGTCGAGACTCTGCGTGACGGGGCTGTGGATGACACTGAGACCGCGAGGGACTTTCTATACAGGATAGACGGGGAGGTAGACAGATTGACCCAGATAGTGGAGGAGTTGACCGAGCTGTCTCGTATCGAGACAGGCAAGGCGGTGTTGAATCTGGAGCCAGTGGATCTTAACTTTATGGCGGAGGATGCTATCAGTCAACTGAGGCCCCAAATTGAGAGACAGGAACTAAAGGCTGAGCTGAAACTGGCGACTGACCTACCGCTCGTTCAGGCAGACAGGCTCAGGATGAGGCAGGTGTTCGTCAATGTTGTGCATAATGCTATCAAGTTCACTCCGCCCGGCGGCAGGATAACTGTGTCGACAAGGGTGGATGATGGTTCGGTCGTGGTTGACATCTCCGACACCGGCGCAGGAATAGCCAGGAGCGATCTGCCCCATGTGTTCGAGCGTTTCTACAAGGCCGACAGGGTCAGAGCGGGTGATACAGGGACGGGCATGGGACTGGCAATCGCCAAGCATGTTGTCGAGGGTCACGGGGGAAGGATCTGGGTACGGAGCGAGGAGGGCAGGGGCTCAACCTTCGGCTTCAGCCTCCCCCTGGAGTAGCGCCTCTGCCAAGTGCACACGGCTCTCAACATTTAGCACCGATTTAACACAAGTTTAACACGGCCTTAAACGACGCTTAAACTCCACCCTCTACACTATGTGTGTGAAGAAGGAGTCGGTTTGAGGCCGCTTGTGTTTTGTTTCTGCAAGAGTGGGGGTTTCATGTACATCCAACCTTCTGCGGGACAGGGCGATAGGTGCAGAGATGACGTCTAGGCGGAGCTATGTGAGCGAAGCTCTCTTCCCGTTCCAGGGGCCACAGGTTGCCAGGCCCCGGCGGCGACGTTGCACACGACTCTTTCGGAGCGGAAGCACGAGAGAGCACAGATCTGATCGGGAAGAATTGCCAAGGGAGGTGTGTCCATGTGATAGAGAGACCTTTACAGAACAACGACAGGAGTTAGACTAAACAGCTAAGGAGAAGAATTGATGTATAATAGGATAATGGGAAGGAAGCGATGGCTACTGGGAGCGACGGCGCTGTTCTTGTGCGCCGTCCTGATAACCGGGTGCACTGGTGGTGGGAACGGCAATGGCAACGGTGAACAGTCGTTTGACATCACCGGCTCCAATACCGTGCAGCCCCTGAGTGTGGTGTGGGCTGAGGAGTTCATGGCGAACAACGACGACGTATCGATAGCGGTCAGCGGCCCTGGTTCGGGTGTAGGTATCGCCGCCCTGATCGACGGCACGACAGACATAGCTCAATCCTCCCGGTCGATCAAGCAGTCGGAGATCGACGCTGCTGTGGCTAACGGACGAGACCCCTATACGACCGTTGTGGCCAAGGACGCGCTGGCGGTGGTGGTTCACCCCTCGAACGGTGTCACCGAGCTGACATTTGCTCAGCTCTCTGCTATCTACACCAATGAGATAAGCAACTGGCAGGAACTGGGCGGAGCGGACGTGGAGATAACGGCTCTGTCACGCGACACCAACTCGGGCACCCACGTCTTCTTCAAAGAGGCGGTTGTCCAGATGCGAGGCCTCCCCACCGAAGACACCAGCCTTGAATATGGTCCGGACACGCTGCTCTTGCCCTCGACCAGCGCAGGCATAGCTGAGGTGTCAGGCAATCCCGGTGCCATCTTCTACGCAGGGCTGGCCTACGTCGACGAGATGGTGGAGGCTGTCGCAGTCAGCCGGACTGGCGTTGACCCCTACGTTCTGCCAAGTGTGGAGACAGCGACCGACGGATCGTACAAGGTGTGGCGGCCGCTCTTCTACTACACTAACGGTCAGCCAACAGGAATAGTCAAGACCTTCATCGAGTACTGCCTGTCCGCTGCCGGCCAGGCCAAGGTCCTCGAGGTGGGATACGTACCTGTAGGTGAGAACGGCAATGGCAACGGTGAACAGTCGTTTGACATCACCGGCTCCAATACCGTGCAGCCCCTGAGTGTGGTGTGGGCTGAGGAGTTCATGGGGGCGTACGACGACGTATCGATAGCGGTCAGCGGCCCTGGTTCGGGTGTAGGTATCGCCGCCCTGATCGACGGCACGACAGACATAGCTCAATCCTCCCGGTCGATCAAGCAGTCGGAGATTGACGCTGCTGTGGCTAACGGACGAGACCCCTATACGACCGTTGTGGCCAAGGACGCGCTGGCGGTGGTGGTTCACCCCTCGAACAGTGTCACCGAGCTGACATTTGCTCAGATCTCTGCTATCTACACCAATGAGATAACCAACTGGCAGGAACTGGGCGGACCAGACCTCGCGATAGTGGCTCTGTCACGCGACACCAACTCGGGCACCCACGTCTTCTTCAAAGAGGCGGTTGTCCAGATGCGAGGCCTCCCCACCGAAGACACTAGCCTTG
>JAWOGR010000130.1:0-6961 GCA_046496625.1 Dehalococcoidia bacterium
GAATCGACGATTACCTTCGGTGATGTGCTCGCCATCATAGGCGATGCTCCTCTCGAGTTCGAGCCAGGTAGTCGTACCAATGACTGGAGTGCCTCCAATGTCGTGTTCCTGCAGGAGATAATAGAACGTGTCAGCGGTATGCGTCTGATCGACTATCAGCGCAGACACATATTCGAGCCGCTGGGAATGACTGAGACCGTTCCCGGATGTGATGCTACGACCGTCTCCTACGGATGCATAAAAGAGACTGTTCTGGTAAGCCTGCCGGTTGTGGAGGAGATGGATCATGCCCTCAGGACAACGGTAGATGAAATGGTGATACTGATGAGGGGCCTTGTGAATCGAAGACTGCTGTCCAGAAGAGCATGGAGGACAGCTTTGGCGTATGACAGGGAGGGGGTGGGGATCGTTGCTGAGAACGTAAACGGTGTTGCCTGTGCCGAGGGAGGAATACTCGGTTACGAGTTCAACCTGTACTTCGACCAGGACACAGGGCTGGGCTACATACATGTGAGCAACGAGATTCAAACCCAGCGAAGAATCAACGATGAGTGGGGCTGGTTCCGCAAGGATATGCGCAGTGCGATCGAAGAGGAAACAACATATCCGAGGTTCACCAGTCTCAGACCTTACTCCGAGCAGAACTCCTGGGATGCGATGAGCCTGGCCGTTGACGAGAGCCAGCGGTCATTCGTTCTTGATGCCAAGACGTCCCTGTGCTACGCGCTTGCCAAACGAAGGGTGCGGAGGCCCTACGTGCTTCTGGAAGGCAAGCGTGCAGTGGGCCTGCTGGTGCTGGCTATCGACGAGAAGAGAGCTTATCACAACGTCGACATACTCCTGGTGGATAAGAGATACCAGAACCGGGGGTTCGGCAAGATCATGCTGAGCAAGGGCCTGGAAATCCTGAGGGAAAACGGGGCAAGAAGAGTCGAAATCGGTGTAAGCAGATACAACGTTGCCGCCCAAAGACTATACTTCAGTATGGGTTTTGAACGAGCGGCAGTCTACAATAAGGGCATGAATCTTCGAATCGATCTGGATAAGTCTGCGTAGGCAGTCGTGGCGGGACAATCTGTTGACAAACCATCAAAGACAACTTATCATCAAGTCCGACGCCCACTCGCTGTCGAGCGGATTATCGGGGGATGAGCGGAGATCTGAAGCGGCGTAGAGGGCTGATCGGCCCCCTCTGTTGTCTTCCCCGAGATTGGCTACACACATAAGGAGGTTATACATGAACCTGAGAACCTGGATCGAGGACAAGGTGAGGAAGAACCATGACCGTGTTCTTCTTGTCTTCGAAGGCAAGGAGTACACGTACGGTGAGTTCGATGGAAATGTGAACAGGGTGGCCAATGCTCTGTCTGGACTCGGTATCGGGATGGGCCACAAGGTCGGCATCATGCTTCCCAATATCCCCGAACATCTGCACACCTGGTTGGGCGCGATGAAACTGGGAGCGATCGATGTTCCCATCAACCCGCAGTTCAAGGGCAAGCTCCTTGGAGACATAGTGAGCCACTGTGAACTGGACGCGATGGTGATCGACCGGCGCATCTACGATGAAGTTCGCAATGACCTAGAGTCAGTTGGCAAGGTGATAGTGTACTCTGAGACCGATGCGAGCGGACTGGATGTTGGCGTCTTCTGCTTCTCTCGTCTGGTTAATGCAGCGAGCGATGACGACCCTCCTGCAGTCGACATGAAAGGGAGCGATGTCGCGACCTTCATCTTTACCAGCGGGACCACAGGGTTGCCTAAGGCGGCCATGCTGCCTCACACATACTACATTCATCACGCCAGGAAATGGGCTGACGCCATGCAGACTTCACGGGACGATCGGTTCTTCTGTCCCCTGCCCCTCTATCATGTGGTTCGGGTCACGGGCTTCATGACCTCCATCGCATCGGACGCCAGCTTTGTCCTGGGAAGAAGATTCAGCTCCGGTCGTTTCTGGGATGAGGCAAGGGAGACCGGTTTCAATGTGTTTGCCGGTCATTTCGCTATCTACGATATGTTGTTGGGCATGCCTGAGAGGTCTGATGATCGAGAGAACCCAATCGAGAAGGCCAACGCTGTGCTTCCTCGTTGTCTTGAAGCGGTTCGAGAGAGGTTTGGAGTGAGCAAGTGCTACAACACCTTCGGTATGACCGAGGTGGGGTTTCCCTGCATCCTGGAGTTAGGAAAGGGTAGCCCTGACGATCTGTGCGGGCCTCCGGGAGACGATTTCGAGGTCAAGATCTTTGACGATGATGATCAGGAGCTTCCGGAGGGCGAAGTGGGTGAGATCGTGTGCAGGCCGAAGAGTCCGGACATCATCTTCAAGGGCTACTACAGACAGGAGGATAAGACTCTTGAGTCGTGGCGTAATCTGTGGTTCCACACCGGCGACCTGGGGTACATGAAGCAAGGAGGACTGGTCTTCAAGGAGAGGAGATCGGAGAGCATAAGGAGGGCGGGGGAGTTTGTTCCCATTGATCACACGGAGGATGTGTTAAGGGCACATCCTCAGGTGAAGGATGCTGCGATCTGCGGAGTGCAGTCTGAAGTCGGTGAACAAGACGTGAAAGCCTCCGTTGTGCTTAAGGAAGGGGAGACACTGGAGCCTGAGGATCTTGTGGCTTACTGCCAGAAACACCTGCCGAAGTTTGCCGTGCCTCGATATGTTGAGTTCATGGGCGAGCTACCCAGGACTCCGGGGACGGAGAAAGTACAGAGATACAAACTCCGTGAGCGAGGAACGGGGGAAGCCCGGGATCTTGCGAAGAGATGAAGCGGAACTACTGCGATTACATCATCATCGGTAGCGGCATTGCCGGACTCTATATCGCACTGCTTGCCGCAGAGAGGGGCAGTGTGCTTGTCCTGACTAAGGGCAGCATAGATGACTGCAACACCCGATATGCCCAGGGAGGCATCGCTGTTGCCATGGGTAAGGACGATTCGCCGGAGCTCCATTTCAGGGACACCATGGCTGCCGGTGATGGACTCTCTGATGCCGGGGCAGCGCGGATAATGACGGACGAAGCTGCGGACTGCATTGCCGATCTGATCACCTACGGCGTGCCCTTCGACACTATGGACGGAGAGATCACCTTGACACGTGAGGCAGCTCACAGCGTTTCGCGTATCATGCATGCGGGTGGCGATGCCACCGGGGAGCACATCGAGGTCACATTGAGTCGCCGTGTGCGGTCGACATCCATCAAGGTTCTGGAGAACTGTCTGGCCAGCGAGATCATGGTCAGGAACGGCAAGGTTGATGGTATCAGGTCTCTCGATTGCCGCACTGGCTCTGTCGAGGAGTATGGTTGTCGCTCTCTCATCCTGGCTACGGGCGGCGCCGGACGCCTGTTCAAGTACACCACCAACTCCGATGTGGTCACCGGGGATGGGATAGCTCTGGCCTTTCAGGCTGGCGCAGAGATAATCGATACCGAGTTCTTCCAGTTTCATCCTACGGTTCTTCGCCTGCCGGGGGTGGCTCCCTTCCTTATCTCCGAGGCGGTCAGAGGAGAGGGGGGCATACTGAGAAACGTTGAGGGCCGTCGCTTCATGCCTGAGTACGTTGCCGAGGCCGAGATGGCACCGAGAGACGTAGTCGCCCGCAGCATAGTCTACGAGATGCAGAAGACTCACAGCGACAGGGTGTTTCTCGATGTCACCCACCTGTCTCCCCGACTGGTCACGACGCGCTTTCCGCAGATATATCGCTTCTGTCGGGAACACGGTATGGACATTACCAGAGGGCCTATTCCCGTGGCACCGGCTGCCCACTATCTGATGGGAGGAGTGAAGGTCAATAGCTGGGGAGAGACGAATATCCGGGGGTTGTTTGTCGCCGGGGAGACGGCCTGCACAGGGGTGCACGGTGCTAACAGACTGGCATCCAATTCCCTGCTGGAGTCGGTTGTCTTCGGCAAAAGGGTAGTGCAGGCGACCGAGAGGGCAGCTTGTGAAGAGACCATGGTGCCTTCTCCTGTCGACGACCCTCACTGTCTGCCCGACCGTGAGCCGTTTGTCACTGCCTCGTCGCTAAACCTCCCCAGCCTTCAGTCACTGATGTGGGACAAGGTGGGCATCATCCGTTCTGGCAATGACCTCGAGGATGCGGCCCGGACTCTGGCCGCTTGGGAGAAGGGGTTGCCCGAACCAGGCGACCGTCTTTCTTATGAACTGAACAACCTGGTATTGTGCGCCAGGCTCATGACTGAGGCTGCCTTGATCCGCAAGGAGAGCCGGGGCGCACACTTTCGTACTGACTTTCCCCGCACTCTTCCGGAATGGCAGCGGCACATCGTCTTCAGGAAGAATGTCGCAGGATAGGGCTGTGAACGAGGATGCAATTGAGCGTGCCCTGGCAGAGGACATCGGCGATGGCGATGTCACGACCGAGTCGTTGATACCCGCTGACTGGAGCGGAACCGGCCTCATCGTAGTCAAGGGAGAAGGTATTCTGGCCGGCATAGGCCTGGCCCGGGAGGTCTTCCTTCGCGCCGATCCGAAGCTGAAGGTGGAGATCCTGATGGAGGATGGGGCCAGAGTCGGGCCGGGCGACACAGCAGCCAGGCTGACGGGCAGCATCGCCGGCATTCTCAAGGGTGAGAGGGTAGCCCTGAACTTCCTTCAGCGTATGAGCGGTATAGCCACGGAGACAGGCCGCTACGTCGAAAGCGTTCACGGGATGCCTGTGCGCGTCATGGACACCCGAAAGACGACGCCGGGTCTGAGGGCACTGGAGAAGTATGCCGTCAGGGTGGGAGGCGGACACAATCACCGTGCCGGTCTAAGCGATGGCATACTGATCAAGGACAACCATCTGGCCGCTCTCCGCGCCAGGGGATATACTATGAAGGAGATCATCGCCAGGGCGAGGCAAGACGCTCCGTCCTTATCGGAGTCTACCCCTGAGTCATTACTAGGAGCGGAGCGACGAAGCAGTCTGCGGGCACGGCAGATGCTGGTCGAGGTCGAGGTTACTAGTGTCCTGGAGGCCGTGGAGGCTGTGGAAGCGGGGGCGGATATCGTCATGCTTGACAACATGAACCCGGTCGACATGAGTGATGCCGTGAAGGCCGTTCATGGGCGTGCACTGGTTGAGGCCTCGGGTGGGATCACTCTGGAGAACGTCCGTGCTGTAGCCGAGACGGGCGTCGACATGATCTCGATCGGTGCCCTTACCCACTCAGTCAGGACTCTTGATATCAGTCTCGAACTCGAGATCCGATCATAGGAAAGACGAGGTCGGCGGGCCGCCCGGCTCAGCGGCGGTCCTTCTCAGCGATCACCAGGTATCGTTCTGCGCAGTCTTCGAAATGAGTTATGCTCAGCCCGGCTTGTTCCGCCTGTCTCCTGAGTTCACTCTCGCCGGGCAAGCTGTGATCGGCCACTATGCCTCCGATGTTCTGGTGGAGTTCGTTGATCATGGTACGGCTCATGGTATGGCATATGACCAGCGCGCCGGTCTTCCTCAGCACCCTGGCCATCTCGGTCAGTGCCCTGACCTTATCGTGAAAATGAGGAAACACGCTGTAGCATATGACGACATCAACGGAACCGTCGGTCAGGGGAATGGCCATGGCATCGGCCTGAGCGAAGTCAACTAGGACCGGGCAGGCCTTACGCTTTCCCTGTTTCAGCATCTCCGCCGAGATATCGATGGCGAGGATCGTGCCCTCGCCTCGCATGCTGGTTTCCAGAAGGGGAAGCAGAATTCCCGTGCCGCTGCCGACGTCCAGCACACGGTATCGTGGCTTGATCTCCAGTCCGTCGATTATGCCGGCGATGCGGCCCCGGGTCTCGTTGGTGACAAGTTCGTCCCAGGTCGGTGCCAGGTCGTCGAAGTACTTCTGCAACTGCATGGCTAGCCTACTGGCTGGACCTGCCGCCAGCGCTTCACCTTCCTCTTGGGAGAGAACAGCGTTGCCAATCCAAAGATCACGGAGGAGGTTATGACGATGGAGGCCCCCGAAGGAGTATCGAGCGTATAGGAGATGGCCAGTCCTGCCCAGCATGAGATGACGCCGAAGGCGGCGGCGATCAGGAGCATCCGCTTAAGGCTGTACGTGAGCTGGTAGGCTGCCGCGGCGGGATTCAGAATGAGGCTGTAGATGAGCAGGCCGCCGATGCTCTGTAGCGAGGCGGTGATGGTCACGCCGGCGGAGAAGAGCAGGCCATAGAAGACAATGGTCGCCGGTATGCCCACGGCCAGGGCTACGTCGCGATGGCAGAGCACGGCCTGGATCTCCTTGTAGAAAGCCACTACGAGTCCCACTATCACTACTGTCGTCACGGCCAGGAATATGAGGTTCTGCTTTGTGACGGTCAGTATGCTGCCCCAGAAGAGGCTCAATGCTTCGCTCCTCGCTCCGGGCATTAGGCCCATGAACAGGAAGCCCAGTCCCAGCATGAGAGAGAAAACGATGCCGATGGACGTGTCTGGGTTCAGTTCACCACGGTCGGCCATAGGTCCGATTAGGGCGGCTGCGGACAGGCTGAACAGGAGTGCTCCGATCAGCGGCTCGAACCCGAGCCAGAGGCCGAGCAGAGCTCCGGCAAAGGCGGCGTGGGCGATGCACACGCCTATGAACGAAAGGTGCATGGTCACCACGAAGACGCCTATCACAGCACAGGTTATGCCGCCCAGCAACCCTGCAAGCACGGCGTTCTGCATGAACTGGTATTGCAGAATAGATAGGTCCATAACACCTATATCATCTGTCAGCAGAGCGATGCAGTCTTAACCGACTCCGGGGTCGGAGCCCCGTATAGTTCATTGAGTAGGTCTTCTCGGAGCATCGACTCCGGCGCACCCTCCCTCCATATCTTCCCTGCCTTCATCAAGATCAGGCGATCGCAGACCGATCCGCGCCGGACTGCCGCCGTCGATCACCTCGAACAGGTCGAGGAGCCTGCCGTACAGGCGACATTCCTCCTCGGCGTCAGTACTATGCGAAAG
>JAWOGR010000163.1:0-3302 GCA_046496625.1 Dehalococcoidia bacterium
CATCCGGAAGCCAGCCCGGGCAGGGCCTTTCACCGGGGCTGTTCGCCTTTGATCAGCCCGGGCTTCAGGACCCCGATGAACGGCAGATTTCGATATTCGCCCCTGTAGTCCAGGCCGTAACCCACCACAAACTCGTCGGGGATCTCAAACCCTACGTAATCAAGAGGAACGTCCGGCAACCGACGCGCTCTCTTGTCCAGCAGGGTACAAACATGGAGACTGGCGGGATTGTGGGCAGAGAGGTGGCCGAGCAGGTAGTTGAGAGTCATGCCGGTATCCACTATGTCCTCGACCATCAGTACATGTTCGCCCGCTATACTGCTATCCACATCCCTTGTTATTCTCACCACCTGACCGTCTCCGCCGTAGTATGAGACAGCCATGAAGTCCACGGTGACGGGAAGCGACAAGTGCTGCATTAGGTCGGCCATGAAGCAGACAACCCCTTTCAGGACGCCTATCAGCACCAGCCTCTGGTCGCCGTAATCCCGGGAGATGCGCCTCGCAACGGTTCTCACTCTGCGCTGGATCTGCGCGTGGCTGTACAGGACTCTGTCTATTCCCTCCACCTTGGCCTCGCCCAGAGGGCCATAACCGTACTTGGCCAGCAGTTTGAGAAAATCGCTCTTTGTCAGAAGCCTGATGTTGACCTCGGGGTAGATTTCCCTGAGCTGTCGCAGCTTGCGATTCTTCTCGGTTATCAGGTTCTGCTTCAACGTAGTGAGTTCAACGTAGATGTCCAGCTCAGGCAGATAGAAGTCGGGGGTGAACATCTCTGCTATCTTGTCGCCCTCCCACCTGAGCGCGAAGGAACGCGGCTCATACAGCCATTCGATGCAGTAGAAGTCCAGCAGCTTGGCAAAGTCCTCCTCGCTGGGATGAGCGAAAGAGGTAGGTCTCAGAGTAGTGACAGGCACCGGAGAAACCTGAGACGGTCTTCTTCGTCTCGTACTCGTCTTGTAGTCTTGCTCCAGCAACTGATGAAGTTCCGCCCTCTCAAAGACCACGCTACACAGATCAGCAACGCTGAAGAGGAAGCTCCTGTCGGCCTCCGAGAACTGGCGACTGTCGCGACTGTAAATGCGGATCTCGCCGATGGCTTCTCCTTTGCGGAGTATAGGAACCCCGAGTATGGAGCATATGCCCTGTGTAAGGGCCACCTCGGGATGCTGTACCCTGGGATCCCTTGTAGCATCGGCGATGAAGACGGCGTTCCCTTCAAGGATGTCAGGAAGGCTCTTGCGAGCATCAAGAGGACCCTTCTTCAGATAAAGGTCGCTCAACCCGTATGTGCCGACAGTGATGAGGTATTCCTTCTGGGGATTCAGCGACAGGATACGACAGCCATTGGCCTGCATTACCCTGGCGGAGCTCTTAGCCATGAAGTTGCAGGTCTTCCTCAGGCCGAAGGCCGAGTTGGCAACCTTGGCTATCCGCTTAAGGGCTGAGTAATAGCTACCTCTCGACCTGACCACTTCTATCGCACCCTATCCACACTTGGTAAAACCACAACTGACGCAAATATTGCAGCCTTCCTGATGAATCAGAGGTCCGCCACAATCGGGGCACTGCCCGGCCCATTTGCCCTTCCCGTCAGGATTCTGCGAAGGCTCAACTGAACCGCGGGACGTCTTCCCCTTAATGTACTTCTCCAGCACGCTGGCTATAGCATCAGCACAGGACAGGACGGCCTGTCCATTCTCCCAGACAATGGAAGGGCACCTGATGCCCCGCAGATGTTTCACAACTGAGTCTATATCTATCTCAGATCTCAGAGCGAGCGACGTAAGGCGGCTGATAGCCTCAAGCTGGGCGGCTGCACACCCTCCGGCCTTTCCCAGGGTGGAGAAGACTTCGGATATTCCCCGGTTATCGAAGTTGACCGTCACGTAAATATGACCGCAGCCGGTGTTCACTCTCTCGGTAACACCCCTGGTCACCTTTGGTCTCTTCCTGGGCGATAGTTTGGCCTCGGCCCTCTTAGGCTCGGCTCTACCCACCTCATCTCTCTTCTCTCCTTCGCCTAAGGTGAGAACCTGACTGTCCCTGCTCCGATCCCGGTAGATGGTGATGCCCTTAAGTCCTGCATGGTATGCCAGCATGTAGACCTTGGCTACATCGTCGGGCGTAGCCTCATGAGGAAAGTTGACAGTCTTGGATACGGCGCTGTCGGTGGACTTCTGAAACGACGCCTGCATCCTGACATGCCATTCCGGAGATATGTCGTGCGCTGTAACAAAGAACTCCTTGATTTCTTGCGGAACTCCTTCCATGTCACGCAACCTCTTTCCCCGGGCTAACTGCTTCATCAGGTCCGGAGAGTGGAATCCTCCTTGCTTGGCTCTTTCTTCGAAGTAAGGGTTTACCTCAATGAACTCTTCGCCCTCCAGGATATGGCGCACGTAGCTCAGTGCGAACAGCGGCTCAATACCGCTGGAGCAGTTGGCGATGATGCTCAGGCTGCCGGTAGGGGCGATCGTAGTCCGGGAGGCATTCCGATAGCGATGACCATCCGGTTTGTCATAGATGCTCCCTTCGAACGCGGGAAAGGCACCCCTCTCCCGGGCCAGCTCCATCGAGGCCCTGTCCGCCTCCTGAGATATGAAGCGGGCTATCTCCTCGCCCACGACTAGGCCCTGTTCGCTGTTATAAGGAACACCCAACTGGATAAGCATGTCCGCGAAACCCATGACCCCCAGGCCTATCTTCCTGGTTGTCTTTGTCATCTGTGCGATCTCCGGTAGAGGGAACTCGTTGACTTCGATCACATCATCAAGAAAGCGTACCGCCAGCTTGATCGTTCTAGATAGTTTCTCGTAATCGACGCATGGTTGCCCGTTCTTGTTCGTCACCATCCTGGATAGGTTCATGGAACCCAGGTTGCAGGACTCAAAGGGAAGAAGGGGCTGCTCGCCGCAAGGGTTGGTGCTCTCTATTCTGCCCAGTTTCGGGGTGGGGTTGTGCCTGTTTATCTCGTCAATGAACACAACTCCCGGGTCTCCGGTGCGCCAGGCCAGGTCGACTATCTTCTCAAACACCTGCCTAGCGTTGAGTTTGCCCATTACCTTTCCGGTGCGCGGGTTTACCAGGCTGTAGTTGGTGCCCTTTTCCACGGCTTTCATGAACACATCGGTCACAGCTACAGACAGGTTGAAATTGGTCAGGGCTTCCGAGTCTACCTTTGCCTCTATGAACCTCAGGATGTCGGGATGGTCGACGTTGAGTATCGCCATGTTGGCATAAATGTTTAAGTAAGTTCCTTCATCCATAGGATCTGTCATGACCCCAACTTTGAAAGATTG
>JAWOGR010000074.1:0-4578 GCA_046496625.1 Dehalococcoidia bacterium
TGATGAACCACCGCTACAATGCGAGGCTGCCCATGGTTGTGACAACATGTCTATCACTGGACGAAATCGAGACGCGGATCAGTTCGCGAATGGTCGACCCCAGGATAAGCCTGGTCTTCAACATCACCGCTCCCGACTATCGGGGCAACGTGAAGCCTGTGCGACAGCCCAGGCGCTACTGACCCGGCTGCCGGTGCCGGGCAGACAGCAGTCAGCCCGGAAGCGATGTGATCGGGCTGGCCGGCTACAGGAACGGGTATAGGAAAGGGCGGGTGTCCACAGATGGTGAACACCCGCCCTTAGTTGTTTCTGCGACCGAAGAGGTCTTATCTGCTCATTCTGCTTTTGTTGAAGCAGTCGTTGCAGTACACCGGCCTCTCTTCTCGGGGCTCAAATGGTACTTCGGTCTCACAGCCACACTCCGCACATACGGCGGGGAACATCTGGCGGGGAGCCCTGAAGTCGTTGCCCGAGCTGCGCTGTGACTTCTTAGCGCGTCGGCATTCGGGGCAACGTCTGGGCTCGTTCTGCAATCCGCGAGATGCATAGAACTCTTGCTCACCAGCGGTGAACTCGAAATCCTGTCCGCAATCGGCGCAATGGAGCGACTTGTCCTGAAAGCTCATTGGATGACCTCCTTTCTCAAAAATAGTTGGTTTGAGTTACGGTCATCCAGACGCTTGAGTGAGTTCCTGTGAATCGAGATTGTCTAACCAAGTACGTGATAACCTAAACTGAGAACCACCAAGTATCTTATACACTACCTGTGTTTTTCTTGTCAAGTGGCGGTCGGGCAGTGTTCGAGGCACGCCGAATGGTTCAAAGGTCACATGGCACTACAGTGTTATCTCTCCATATCCTCTGTTGGCAGAATGATATCCTGTGAGGCTCTTGCTCGAACTATAGGCCCAGATGATCGTCATTGTCCCTTCGGTAAGTACCGCATCATATGGATCGCCGGTATCCAGGGCTCGTTTGAACTCGATGGTCATGAACCCTCCTTGTTCCGTGCCTCCGTACTCAAGGATGTCATCTGTGCCGCCGAGCTCAGTGTCCGGTTTGTGCGTGGTGGATCCGGTGCCGAACTCATCGGAAATGATAACGTCATCGCCATCCACTACACCCAGGACCATATCAGCGTTTGCCATTCCCTGTCCGGGCGTCGCATCAAAACCTACCGCCACCCATCCGCCGGTCTCAGCTCTCATGCCAACATGTATGTACTGCTCATCAGTGGCCCAGTGTATCTCGTAGTCACCGTAGACCTTCATATCGGTGTATTCTCCGGGGGTAATGACTCCGTCGGGTGCCCATTCGACATCCGACAACGCGAAGTTGGCAGTGACCTCAACGTTACTTGGGGGCATAGTGAACGAGTTGCCCTCCGGTTCATTCGGCCCCAGTGCAAAGTCCACCGCCGGCGAGGCACTCCAGTTAAGGAACTCGTAGTCCCCTAGCGCTTCTGCGGTTATGTCCACCGTGGCGCCGGCAGCGACCTTGGTGGTGCCTGCCTCAGGTGTTATCACACCGCCAGTAGTGGGAGACACTGCCATGGTCAGGTCGAACTCGGTTATAACGTCGTTACCGTTCCCGTTACAGGCCGGCACCACCAGTAACCCTACTATCACAAGGGCGCTGATAGCCATTAACATAATGCTCTTCATTGTACAAACCTCCTTCTTGATGTAATCTCGACAATCCCTGCCGCCGGTTGGCACTGATCGACTCTCAGTAGCCCCCGGCAACCCGGTGCTTAGTCTACCTCAATTCTACTGCCCTGTTTTTACCTCGGGCCTCATCGGTAGAGTCGAACGGGAACAGACCGGGCAGGCTCTGCCGATCACGCCGTGAGTGAGTGATGAAAAGGGTAGAGCAACCGTGCTCTTTCTGTCAAGTGTCGGGTAGCCAGGGCTCGGGAAATGCCGGACGTCGATCATCGAACGCCAGACGGAGGAAATGACCCGGAGGTTAGCTGGCATGATGGAGAATGAGACATCCATCGAGTAAGCCTCTCTTGAAGAAGGGGTTGGGCGGAGTTATGAAGGAGAGTGCCACGTCCCGAGCCCATCGGGGCTCTTGATGATCCGGCCCGCAGAGAATATACTTTGCAGGCTTGCCGGTGCGGGCGGGTGATGGATAAGGCGAATGGCGGCGGACCTGTGCCGGCGGCGCGACAGGAGGTGGATATGTCCGACGTGATAGCTAAGGTGACATCCCAGAAGGGGACGTGCACGGCCGGGCACAGGGTCGGGCAAGAGTTTATCATCGGACAGGTGACTCCGCCCAACCTGTGTTCGTGGGCTTTCTACTCCCTCTTTCCCTTCGCCCAGGTTCTGCAGTTCGGGGGTTCGTTTCCCTGGGAGCGGGACAAGAACAAGGCCATCGTTGCCTGCCCCGACTCGGATAACCCGGTGGTGTTTGAACTGAGGCGCACGTCCTGACGGATCGTGTGCGAGGACGAAGCGGGATCCGATAGACGTGGCCTAGCGTATAGTCAGGTGTCTTTCGAGTAGTCTCGCGACCTGGTCCTGTCCGAGCCCGTTGACACCTATCGTCTTGTTTCTTCTGGTGACGCCCTTCTCGATAGTAAGGTCGCTCCTGCCGACTCCCAGCACATCACTCAGCAGTGCGATCAGCTCCAGGTTGGCCCTGCCCTTGACCGGAGGTGCCGCGACTCTCACCTGCAAAACTCCGTCTGCGAGACCTACTACTCGGCTTTGTCTTGCGTTGGGCTGAACGTGAGCTACGATCCTGGCCTGTGTCTTGTCCGCCACGATGGGAACTATTCTATCATGCTACCCGGCAGTCCGCCCGCGCTTGCCCGGCTCTCTTGTGTCGGAGTCTTCTGCCCCTGATGAACAGCGCCGTCGCGGTGACGACGACTGCCAGAAGCAGGATCAGCCGTCCGATGAAGGGAAAGGACCGGGTCCGGGTGATGCGGCCTGCGGTGTCCGAGTAGTAATCGGGTATGCGGGGCAGGCCGTCCGGCCCCGCCGGCTGCGCTGCCGCGTAACTGACCACCGCCTCCCACACCTTCAGTTCTCTCCCGTCGGCATGGTGTACTATGAGTTCATCGATTCTGTCCAGCGGCACAGGCTGCCCGTCGGCGTTCTTGGGGACGACCTCCAGCCGGGGATGTAGTGCGCTCACCATGGGAACGAAGTAGAGGAGATAGGCATCGGTGACCACGTGGTACATCTTCGTGTCTCCCCGCTTCAACGGGACATAGTCTCCGTCCCCTGCAGTCTGGATCCCTTCCCCTGTGTAGAGCTCGGCCGTCACAACTGAGCGTGTGGTGGCAATGGGCAGATCGAGTATGGGCACGGTCAGGAGTATCGCGTTGGCAGGATTGTAGCTGTAGCGCAGGCCGGAGAAGTGCAGGAAGAAGGAATCCCCGGCGAACTCCTGCAGCAGTATTGCTATCTCGAGCAGCCGCCGTAGTTCGTCACCGGTCACATACAGCGAAGCAATGGGGCTACCTGCATTGCCGTCGAGTCCGTATCCCGCACCCGTAGCTTCGGCCATCTCGTAGAAGGAGATGCTGCCGGAGGAGTGCCGCATGGTGCCGGGAAAGACGCTCTTACGGATGGGTCCCCCGGCCTGGCTCGCTATGTCAACCCTCTTGCCGGTGACCTCCTGAGCGACCAGGCGCATGGCATCTGTGATGAAGCTTCCTAGTGGAGTCTCGCTAAAAGGCGGTTCGTTGGACAGGATGAAGTCGGACCTGGCCACGGTGCTCATGGTGTTCTTAAAGATGCCTCCGGTCAACTCACTGACATGTTCGTCCAGAATGCGCCGGTACTCCGAGATCATGGCGTCGATCTCCGGATGAGGGGCGAGCCTGTTGTCGATGGCGATCAGGAATGGACGGTTGTTCTCCCCGTTGCGCACACGCACCTCGCCGGTGTCGGGGTTGTATGCCAGTTCCAATCGTCCGAGGTACTCCCCCAGTTGGCCGGCCTTGACGATGACGGTGCTGCCTTCCCGCACCGGCTCGTGCAGGGCGGTATGGCAATGCCCTCCCACTATCACATCGATGCCTTCAACCTCCCCCGCAAGATGAATGTCCTCGTCGAGGTCGGAGTGGGTTATCCCTATGATGAACTCGGCCCCTTCTTCCCGTAGTTCAGCTATTGCCCGGCGAGCCGCCCTGTGTGGGTCGATGAACTGCACTCCTCCGGCCTCTGCGATCAACAGGGCGGCATTCTCACCCATCAGGCCGAAGACCCCCACCTTCAGGCCGTTGGCCAGCTCGAACACTCCTGTGTTCCTGTACAGGCCCCCGGCTGCCAGCGGATGGTTCTCCGGCGCCTCCGTGTTGGAGGCCAGCACCAGTGTGGTGTGGTGGTCCTCGGGATACCCGGCTCCCAGAAGATACTGCGCCAGGACATCAGGGCCGTAATCGTATTCGTGGTTGCCGATGACGACGGCGTGGTATCCCATGCGCTGCATTATGGTGAGTTCGGGAGAGTGGCCCTGTAGCGCCAACCAGGCGAAAGGAGACCCGCCCAGGAAATCGCCCGCGTCCAGGAGGAGGACGGGTTCACCCTCTGCCCTCTTGTTCGTGCGTATCTCCTC
>JAWOGR010000006.1:0-3834 GCA_046496625.1 Dehalococcoidia bacterium
TATGGCTTCCGCGGTCATGTCCCCGAGAGGGACGGCATACTGGCCGGCCTCTATTTCCTTGACCTCATGGCCAAGACAGGGAAGACGCCTTCTGAGTTGCTCAGTTATCTCTACAGCAAGGTGGGCCCTCATCACTACGATCGGGTTGATTCTCATATCTCCGCAGCCACGCGAGAGAAGGTGTTGGAGAGGCTGAACTCAGGCGCACCCGATATGATCGGCGGTCTGACGGTGACCGGTTTCGACACGACAGACGGCTTCCGCTACTTCCTTGCGGACGAGTCCTGGCTCCTCATCCGCTTTTCGGGCACCGAACCGCTTGTGCGCATATACTCCGAGGCTGAGAGTCCTGAGAGGGTGAGGGAACTGCTAGAGCATGGGAAGAAGCTGGCAGGCCTCTCGAGCAGACCGTGTTGAGGGCATGCACAGTACCTCATCTTTCACGGATTGCCGGCCCGTGCGCAGTCTCAGTACACCCAGCTCTTGTACTCGGGCGTGGCATCCTTCATGTCGTCGTACAGCCATACCATCCGGTCTGTAAACCATAGCTTACTCATGACCGTGATGGTGCCTCCAAGCAGAGTCGGCCAGATGTCGAGCACTATTAACCCCCAGATGAAGATGACACCTCCGATCATGGCGACTGCCGAAAGGACATTGGGTATGTGGCGATGATGTTCCGGCACGGGCACCTTCTTGCGGTTCATCCAGGTCCACTCACCAAGAACTGCCTTTGATGCCCAGTTGTTAGTGCTTCTTGGCTCGGCGAAGATGCGCGGATTGAGCCAGACCCACAGGAGCACAGCACCAATGGGTATGAGAGCCCACCATCCGAGCCATACTCTGCTCCAGAAAGCTATTCCAAGTAGTGGAATCATGGAGAAGCGCGAGTAACCGCTGGCAGGGTTGGTGTGACGCCGTCGCGCGCTCTCATCCATGCGAAACAGGCGTGCTACTCCCCGTTCCAGCGTCATAGGCTTGCCGTCAAATGCCACAGTGCCGTGATGCCAATATCCGTTTCAGCCCGTATGCAATCTCTCCACATGGAGGGTTCGATTCCCATAGCCCTCACTTTGTCCTTTTGAGACTAACACCACCACCGCCCATTGTCAAGCGCCCCTATACTAGCCATACACCAAACTAGAACAGAACCCCATGGAGGAGTTTCGCTCATATTGCAGGACGGCAATCCGTAGGGACTACTTGTAGAGCTGCAAGGTATCGTGTTAGCGGTATTCCGGGTTTGGATGGTCGAATCTGCATCCAGCTTCCCACTTGCTTCGCTGGTTGCCGTACGCCGGTATCCCTTTGCGTTCCTTGAGCATCCGGGCCAAATGCATTAGATTCCATGTCATGAAGGTGATGTTTCTTTGTGTGAAATCATTCTCAGGCCCACCCGATCCTTCATCCAAATACGAGGGGCCGGGGCCGACCTCTCCTATCCATCCCGCATCTGCTTGCGGAGGAATCACAAACCCCAGGTGCTGTAGCGAATAGAGTATTCCCATTCCGCAATGCTTTATCCCGTCTTCATTTCCCGTTATGATACAGCCGCCAACTCGCCCGTAGTAGGCATACTGACCTTCTTGATTCAGTTCTCCGGATTGGCCGTAGAGGCGTTCAATAATCCTCTGGCAGACAGAAGACTTCTCCCCCAGCCAGATCGGGCTGCATAGAACAAGGATGTCTGCTTCTATCACTTTCTTGAAGATCTCGGGCCAGTCGTCTCTCTCCCAACCTCTTTGCGCCATGTCCGGCCATACGCCTGCAGCAACATCAAAGTCAACCGCCCGTACTATCGCAACTGAGACACCGTTGCTCTCCATGATAGACTTACTTACCTTGAGTAATCCCTCAGTATGCGAAATCTCAGGCGATCGTTTCAGGGTGCAGTTGATGAACAAAGCCTTGAGGGCGGAGAAGTCCTCAGTGTTCCCTTTGCATAGTTCTCGCTGTTTCTCGTTCAGGTCCATATCTGTGATATCCCTCCTTTGCCGGGCTATATAAGTACTCCAGACTCAGACTGATCGGGAAGAGATCCTTGCTGTCGGTTCACTCTCGGGTGCCCGGTCTCGGTAGAAGGTAGGAACACTTCGGGTCGTGCGAACCGGGATGAACGAAAAGTGCGTGCAGATAATCCCCAAATCCCCATCTGGCGGAGGGAGAGGGATTCGAACCCTCGACCCCGAAAACTCGGAGTAAGCGCTTAGCAGGCGCCCGCACTAGACCACTATGCGATCCCTCCGTTCGCAGTATGCGTTCCATTATGCCATACGTGGCACAGATCGACAAATGCAATCAGGTGTTACAGGAGGCGGAAACATCGGTTCGGACAGGAAGCGGGAATGGGTGCTGCATCTCTGCATTGAGGCAGATCCGGGCATAGGACAACCGGGTTGCCCGTGGAGAACCCTATCCGTCTGCCTTAAGGATGCTCCCGATTCGGTAGCGGAACTTGCCCGCCGGGGCTGCAACCTCTACTGTCTGCCCGGTCTCTTTGCCGAGAACGACCTTGCCCAGCGGTGAAGCGACAGAGAGTTTGCCTTTGGCCGGATTGGCCTCCCGGGGGTCAACCAGCATGTAGCGTAGCTCCCTGCCGGTTTCCGTATCGCTCAGCACCACAGTGTCGCCGGACTTCACTTTGGACACAGCGAGGCCTCTCTCCATGACCGTGGCGGTGCTCAGGGTTGACTCCAGTTCCTGTATTTTGCCCTCCAGATGCGCCTTCTGCTCTCTGGCTGCCGCCAGAGGGGCGTTCTCCTTGAAGTCTTTGTCCGCTGCGGCCTTCCGAATGTCCTTCATGATCTCAGGGAGCTGATCCTTCAGACTGGCCAGTTCGGCCTGCAATTCAGCGTATCCCTGCGGAGTCAGAGTAGCTTCCGTCCTGGACACCTGCCGTGACATGCTGACCTTTGCGGAGACCTTCCTGGGCCTGAGGTGTGGAGCCAGGCTCGCCTCGGCGAGCCCCTTCTTTCGCGTGTAGGAGAGGAAGGCTTTCACGGGCTTTACCGCAGAAGGGATAGTCTGATCGCCATAACCCGAGACGTCCAGCGGGGTGATGTCCTTAACCGCCCGGGACGAGCCAAGCCATCTGACGAATTTCAGTACTTCGGCCTGTACTTCGGGTCTCTGTTCCTGCGGTAGGCTGGCTAGAAAAGAATGAGCGGCTTCGGCAAGCGTTGGATTGTGATCGGCGCGGTCTTTCACTAACAGGAAGATGATACCCGAAAGAGGGGGTACTGTCAATTTGCCTCCCGGTGTTGAGATGGACTGCGCCCGCGAACTGCTGGCAGGTGTGTCGTCTTAAGACGTTCTCTCTATGGTTGGGATTCAGTAGCCCGTATGTACGCCTCTCCTGCATGAAAGGAACTGCGAACCAACGGCCCGGCCGCCACGTACTGGAAGCCCATTCGCTCTCCCTCGTTCTGGTATTCGGCGAACTCGTCGGGATGGACGAACCTGACCAATTCGTGATGCCTGATTGAAGGGGCCAGGTACTGGCCGATGGTCAGGAGGTCGCAGCCGGCATGCCTGAGGTCGGCCATAACCTGCACTACCTCGTCCCTGGTCTCGCCGAGTCCCACCATCAGGCCCGATTTTGTGCGCAGGGCCGGGTTGAGCAGTCTGGCACTGCTTATAACCTCGAGTGATCGCTGATAGTCCGCCTGCGGCCGAACTTCCGAATAGAGCCGGGGCACCGTTTCCACGTTGTGATTCAGAACTGCCAGCGAGGCGTCTGTCACTGTCTTCAAGGCAGACAGAGAGCCTCCGAAGTCGGGGATGAGGGCCTCGACCATAATGCCGGGGTGGTAGTTGTGGATGGCATTGATGGTG
>JAWOGR010000021.1:0-7748 GCA_046496625.1 Dehalococcoidia bacterium
CCTCGGTGCGTACCCGTCCCAGGCTGAGGTCGGGCTGCTCGACGAGATTCAACTGCGAGACGGGCTCATTGTAGCTCGGCCAGCCCGTCCCCGAGTCGAACTTGGTCGCGCTACGGAAGAGGTCCGTATCGCAACGCACACACCGGAAGATGCCTGCCTCGTGCACCTGCCCGAACAGACACGTTCCCGGAGTCTCGGTTCCCTTCCTGGCTGTAATCTCGTGCTGCTCCCTGGTGAGAAGCTTCTCCCATTCGGCATCCGACTTCTCCACCCTGTCTACGGTCACAACCTTGTCCTGCCCGGCATCGTAAATCTGCACGGTTGTCATAGGCACACCTCCTGCTCAGTGATTGGCGTATTATAGCAGAGCGAATCGATCATCAGGAGCCCGGGGAAGGCGTACGACGGTACAGACGTTGACGGGCGGGGCCAGATGTAGTAGATTTGGCGGGCCTGCAATACTGAAGACGTGAATGCAGCAGAATCTCAATAACACCAACATGACCAAGGTTGTCGAAGTCGAAGGTCTGGTCAAGAGCTACGGCTCACTGACAGCCGTGGACGGTGTCAGCTTCAGCGTTGACGAAGGCGAGGTATTCGGGGTGCTGGGCCCCAACGGCGCAGGCAAGACCACGACGGTGGAGATGATAGAAGGCCTGCGCAAGCCAGACCGCGGCTCAATCCGGGTCCTGGGAATCGACGCTCTCAAGCAGCCGGACCGAATCAAGGAACTCATCGGCGTACAGCTTCAGACTACATCTCTGTACGACCGCATCCGCGTGAGGGAGGCCGTGGATCTCTTCGGGGGCTACTACAATACGGCAATCCCGACGGCCAGGCTTCTCGAGGAGGTCTCACTCACCGACAAGGCCGACAGCTATGTCAGCGAGCTTTCCGGCGGCCAGAGGCAGCGACTGGCCCTTGCGCTGGCGCTGGTCAATGACCCGACCGTGGTGTTCCTGGACGAACCAACTACCGGACTCGACCCCCAGGCCAGACGTAGCGTCTGGGCCACTATTGCCGACCTCAGACAGAAGGGCAAGACGATAATCCTCACCACGCACTACATGGAGGAGGCCGAGGAACTCTGTCGACGGGTCGCTATCATGGACCACGGCAGGATCATCGCCCTCGACACCCCGCGCGCCCTGGTCGCAGGCGCCGGCCTGGACTCCAGGATCGAGATAGATCATGTGCATGCATCACTTGGCCCTATGCTCAAACAGGCCGACCTCCCCGCCAGGATCGATGAAGATGGCGACACAATGCTGTTGCACACGAGCAAGCCGTCACATGTGCTCAAGGAAGTGACCCGTATTTCGGCTGAACATGACATCGAACTGGAGAGTATCTCGGTACGAAAGGCAACCCTGGAGGATGTCTTCCTGGCTCTCACCGGAAGACAGCTGAGGGAGTGAGGCTGCTATGAGAATACTCGGGCGTCAGATCATGCTGGAGATGAGACTCTTCCTGAGAAGGAAGGATGATCTCTTCTGGACGCTGGCGTTTCCTCTCTTCTTCATCGTCCTCTTTGGGCTTATCTACCAGGACATGCAGTGGGAGGATCTGGGATTACGGGCCATCGAGTACATACTACCGGGGATAGTGGTGATGGCCCTGATGACATCCGGCATCATGGCTACCGCCAGCGGCTTCGTTGAGGAGCGTGAGAGGGGTATCTACCGACGGCTATCCCTGACACCGCTGAAGAGGCACACGATACTGGGCGGGCAACTGATACAGCGCTACCTGGTCAACCTGGTTCAAACGGCCTTGCTCTTGACGGTGGGCGTTCTCGCCTTCAATATAAGCATAAAGGGCAATCCGTTCTGGGTATGGCTTGCGGTGACACTGGGTGCGCTGTGCTTCCTGAGCATCGGGTTTCTTCTGACCGGGTTGATCAAGACCGCCCGGGCAGCCAACGGCATCAGCATGGTCGTCTTCTTCTTGCTCATGTTCCTGGGAGGCGTCTTCTTCCCCAACGAGCTCATGCCGGACTTTCTCAGGGCCTTCTCAAATGCTCTGCCCTCTACCAACCTCAACGATGTGTTCCGCGCGGTGATGATAATGGACCAGGGTGCCGGTGAGATATGGCGACAGCTTCTCATCGCCGGTGGTTGGTTTGTCGGGAGCCTCGTGCTTGCCGTGCGACTCTTCCGCTGGGAGTAGTGGGTTCACTCCTTGCGCAGCACACGTGCCCTTGTCCGTTTCCCGCACTGTGGACACTTGAGATACTTCCACCCTCCACCTCCACTACCATGAGGGCTCACCGCGTCGGTCAAGATCGAGATCTCAAACTCATGACGGCAGTCCCGGCAACGATAAGCCGTGTTCATAGCATGCCACCTGATGAGAAAGAAGGCCCCGGCCACAACTATGACCACCCAGACCGCGGCGCCGAGCGCACCTCGGGGCATTAACAGGAAAGCGCCCGCCGCCAGAACTGCGATATACAGAGCCAGGTAAGCGGCAACTCTCTTCCGGTCTGCGCCGGTCGGTTCCCGGTACGTCATCTTGCCTCTATCGTCTCCGCAAACGGGAGATCACCCGTGGCCACAAAGACTAGCCGGGCGTCCAGATCTTGCGCGCGGTGATCAGGTCTGCACCTCCGGGCAGCATAAGCGGATCTGCTGACTTGGTGTAGAAGATGAATCCCCGGCACGCCGTCAGATATCTATAGCTGGTCCTGATTATGCCGGCCTGAGACATTATCACTATGGGGCGACTGTCTCTCTCCCTGGTGAGTATCGTCATGAACACCTCAGGGTCTACCTCAACAATGGCACCGGACGCCTTGATCGCGTTTGCTATAGCTGCGGCTGCGGCCGCGGCCGCAGCTCCTGCTCCTGCTCCTGCTGCATAAGCCACCGTACATACCTCCTTGACTGCTAATCATCATGTATCCGCAAGGCGGCTGCATTCTGATCAGTATCTCTTGCCGAGTCCCTCGTTGATGGCCTTCATCGCCGCCTCGGGGTTCCTGGTGGAGAACACCAGTTCGTGGTGCTTGCCCGTCCTCTTTTCCACTACCACCCTCGGGGCGCTGATGATATTGTACACAAGCCTTCTCTTGCCACCGACGCAGGCAGTGCGGATCCCCCAGCCACCGTACCTCACTGCCGAGACATCGTC
Organism: Dehalococcoidia bacterium; assembly: GCA_046496625.1. Taxonomy (GTDB): domain Bacteria; phylum Chloroflexota; class Dehalococcoidia; order GIF9; family AB-539-J10; genus RBG-13-51-36. The sequence continues at coordinate 3,133 of JAWOGR010000021.1, forward strand.
AGGACGGCAACCGACGATGTTGCCCCACTCTAGATGATGCCGTATGATGCCGTAACCCACGGTAACGCCATCCACCCTAATCCTGATAGTCAGGACAGCGAAGTTGGTCCCCAATGCGACAAAGAACAGTATCATGCCCACAAAGAACTCATTGGGAGCGGGCTCGGTGCCCAACGGGCCAACGATGAGTTGATACAGCAACGCAGCCAGCAGGGCGAGCACCACTATGGCCATGATAGCGATGTTCCACCTGGAGAGTATTCTCTCCTCATACAGAGTCGCTTCCATATTGCCTCGCCTCCGACAGGGTGCCCGCGTCACCCCCTCATGAGCGATCGTTACCACCGGGACGTACGGGCATCCTATACAGTTATTCGGTAACGCGATTATACCATGTCGCCTGACGTTCTCAACTTGGACGTTACGCATATGCATGAACTCATCCATCACATGCCCCCATCTGCTGCGGACTCTGACTCTGCCCCTTCGCAACGGCCTCAACCATATTATGATTGTCAGCAGGCGGGTATTGACCTCCCACACAGCGCACGATAGGATATGTGTGAAGCAGATTGACCGACCTCCGGGAGTCCACATATGGTGCATATCGAACCGGCTAGCAGAATCGTGCTGATCGTCGTCTTCTCGCTCTTCTCGATCATCCGTGTGTTGTACTACAGGAAGGCGAAAGACGCGGGCTATGCCACGGTGATCGAGGAGAGCAGGAGGTATTCAATATGGCTGAGTGTGTTCATCTGCTACGAGGTGTTCACCTTTTTCCTGTATATCTGGTTCCCGCAGACGCTGGCCTGGGCGGCGCTGCCCTTGCCGGCGTGGTCCAGGATACCGGGCATTGTCCTGGGGATAGCTGCCCTGCTCTGGTTCATCTGGATTCACCGCAGCCTGGGAACCAACCACTCCGCAACGCTAAGGATCAAGGACCGGCAGGTGCTGGTCACCGACGGTCCATACAGCAGGATCCGGCACCCCATGTACTCGGCGTTCTACCTGTTGCATATCGCCGTCTTCTTCCTCACGGCGAACTGGTTCATCGGTGTAACCTGGCTCGCCGGGCTGACGATCACCGTAGTTCTGCGCGTAAAGAGAGAGGAAGACATGCTCCTGCAGAGATTCGGTGCTGAATACGGTTCATACATGGAACGGACCGGCAGGTTCGTGCCGCCCGTTAGACCGATCATATTCAGGGACCGATAGGCCGCGAGTAGGGCGCTGAACCGCATCGCCGGGCGGGCCTGTCTAGATCTTGCCCAGAGTGATCAGGATGTGCATGCTCACAAGGATGTAGAAGGACAGGCTGAGGCCTACATGGACGAACCTCCAGGTTCTCAGCAGACGGCTGCCCAGGCGGTACCACTGCATCAACCCCGTCGCAACCATGATGATGACGATGATGTACAGGGTCAGTCCCGTCCCCAGCGTGGGGGCTGCCTCCGGAGGTCTGCCCAGGTGGTGTGCGTAGTGCACGGATATCAGGAGGAAGGCGAGCAGATTCCCGAAGACGTGAACGGAGAGCAGGGTGCGCATGCGTGCCGGATAACGGCGCTTCAGGACCGCATAGATCGGAGTGAAGACCGCGAGATACAGGGCGCCGATGTACCCGAGCCAGTGGGGGAATATGATGGGGCCGACGATGAACCACAGGTTCCACCAGCGCAGGTAGGTGCCGATCGAGAGTACGATGATGGCCAGCACCAGTAGCAACGCGATGTAACGCTGCGCCCCTCTGCGACTACCGGCCATCGTTCCCTCTCCCCGGTGTCGCGCTGGAGAACCGGCTCATACTATCGATTACATCACGGCTTGCTGCGATTTCAGGCAATGCTCACTTCTCCTGTCATCGTCAGTGTCATTTCCGGTCTCAGGCCGTTCGCCTAGTAGGCCCGTCTTCTCACCGCCTGGACGATTATGCCGACGGTAAGGACTGCCAGTCCTGCAATCGTCACATATACCACGGTCTGATCGGCCGCGGTTTCATCGGTTAATCGCTTCAGCAGGATGCCCAGCAAAGCCCAATCAACCACAAGCGCATAGTATGCATCCTTGCGGGTGAAGAGCACAGATAAGCCGATCATGGTGCCGACTACAATGACCGCAGCTGCCCAGAAATGCGCACCCAGCCCGAGTGCACCCCAGTTGACATCCACGAGCATTATCGTGACATTGGCGATCGTGGCTACGGTGATCCAGCCGAGGTAGATGCTGAAGGGCAGATGCACCAGGTACCTGCCGGCCCTGGACAGCTCAGCCCTGCCGATGCCCAGCCTCAGGTAGATGGCCAGCAGACTCGCCAGCAGCGCCAGCATCAGGACGAGCGACAGGCCTATGCTCTGGTAGTGCCAGGCGAATATCCAGCCGCTGTTGGCAAGACAGGATATGAAGAAGAGCGGCCCGATCTTGTGTATGAGTTCGGCCTTCTGAGGATCCCTCCTGAACGACGGCATCAGCTGATACACCGCGAATATACCCAGCAACAGATAGATCAGCCCCCAGATCGAGAAGGTCAGCCCCGCAGGGGTGAACAGATTCGGATACAGATCGGACACCTCGCCGGTGGTTATGTTGTTAATGGGGATGATATTGGCCAGCGCGTTAACGACGACTGTGCCCGCGAACCCCACCAGGTTCAGAATCGCAAGAAGCAACACGGTACGGTCTTTCATAGTCTCTTTCCCTCCTATAACACCCGGAGATATTTCATTCTATGATAGATATGCAGTGCTGCAAACACATGCATATTATCAAGAAGGAGTTTCACATATCAACGGCGCAGTTGTTCGCGCAAAGAGTCAGCATCCGTCACAGGTCTCCTGCAAGAATACCCTTCACACACATAAGCCGTGGGCTTGTTGTCAATCATAGGTCTGTCCCTGAAGAGTTCCAGCTCACACACGGACGACTCATCCGCAGGGTCCCGCGCAGCCAGCACCCTGTTCGGCAGCCAGGTATTCCAGAGACTTCTCAGAAGGCCCGCCTTCGCCGCTCCTTCCCGGGAGCCGACAATGACGATCTCCCCGGGTGGAGACAGGTGGAGGTCTAGGGCGCAAAGCCAGTTGCCGAAGCCCAGCGGATGACGGGACATCCTGCCCTGCAAGGCCTTGAGCGATTCAACCGCTGTATCCCCAAGGCGGTCTTCACCGGTCAGCCGGGACACCTTAAGCAGCGACACTGCCGCAGCGGACGGACCTGACGGCATTGCACCATCGAAGGTGCTCCTGGGCCGGACGAGAAGGGCCTCATGACGTCTGCTCGTATCGTAGAGCACTCCCGAAGACCCGTCCCCGAACTCGTCGACCATAATGTCGGCCAACCTGATAGCTTCGCTGAGCCACCGACCGTCGAATGTGGCCCCATGCAAACACAGTAGAGCGTCTATGGCGAGCGCATAGTCGTCCAGAAAACCTTCGATCTTCGCCTCACCATCCTTGTAGGTGTGCTTTAGATAGCCATCCAGCATCATCTTCTCGAGGATAAACGACCCGTTGGCCACCGCCGCAGCCAGGTAATCATCACGTTCTAAGACGCAGGCCGCCTCGGCGAGGCTGGCCAGCATCAGCGCATTCCATGAGGTCAGGACCTTGTCGTCACGTGCCGGTGAAATGCGGTCCTGGCGTGCCTCCAGCAGGGCCCTATCGGCCCGGCTGATCGCTTCAGGTTTGTCGACCCAGACGTCGCCGGGAACGTGCAGTATGTTGCGCCCCTCGAAGTTTCCTCTGGCGCTGATGCCATAGTAGTCCTCGACGACGCGGGTCTGTTCTTCACCGAGGACCGCCTTCACTTCATCGAGCGTCCACAGATAATACTTGCCCTCCACGCCTTCGCTGTCGGCATCCTGTGCGCTGTAGAAGCCGCCTTCCGGCCCGGTCATCTCTCTCAGCACATAGTCGATGGTCTCCTCGACGATTCGCCTGAACAGCGGTCTTCTTGTGACCAGATACGCGTGCAGATAGACGCGGCTCAACAGGGCGTTGTCGTACAGCATCTTCTCGAAGTGCGGCACCAGCCAACCGGCGTCCGTAGCATAGCGGTGAAAGCCGCCTCCTATCTGGTCGTAGATGCCGCCCACGGCCATCTTCTCGAGGGCCAGCGTCGCCATGTCCAGCGCCTCTTGGTTGCCGGTGCGATGATGGTATCTCAGCAGGAACTCAAGAGTTAGGGGTTGAGGGAACTTCGGCGCCGTGCCGAAACCTCCGTTGACGGCATCCAGGTCCGGTCTGAGAGTCAGGAACGCGCTGTTAAGCGTATCCGCATCCAGTTCATCTGCATCTCCGGGAACGCCTGCCCTGGCCTCGAGAGCCGCCACGATCTGGCGTGCCGAATGCTCTACCTCGCCACGATTCCTTCGGTAGAAATCCACCACCGACCTGAGCACCCGACGAAAACCGGGCATGCCATGTCTGTCCTCCGGAGGAAAGTAGGTGCCACCATAGAAGGGCTTCCCCTCCGGAGTCAGAAACACCGTCAACGGCCAGCCGCCGCTGCTGGTCATCGCCTGCACGGCATCCATGTAGATGGCATCTACGTCGGGTCGCTCTTCCCTGTCTACCTTGATGTTGATGAAGCCCTCGTTCATGAGGAGGGCAGTATCATGATCCTCG
>JAWOGR010000143.1:0-4756 GCA_046496625.1 Dehalococcoidia bacterium
CACTGCTCCTCCCACTCCTTTGCATGAGTAACACGCGGGTGGTATACTGGGACGATGCTGTCATACGGCGGCAACAGTTCGGGCTTCTCAGATGAAGATCAATGTAATGACCGATGTCCTCGAGGCGAACGACCGCATCGCCGATGCCAACAGGCAGGTGTTCGATACGAACAAGAACATGGTGCTCAACCTTATGAGTTCGCCCGGGTCTGGCAAAACGGCCTTGCTTGAGAGGACGGCGGGGGCACTGCAGGGAAGGCTCCGGCTTGGCGTGATCGTCGGGGACATCGAGACTACGCGTGATGCTGATAGGTTGGAGAAGCATGGTATTCCCGCGGTGCAGTTGACGACAGGCACCGCCTGTCACCTCGATGCCAACATGATCGCCTCGGCCCTGAGTCGGATGGATCTTGCGAGCATCGACGTGATGGTCGTTGAGAATGTGGGCAATCTGGTCTGCCCCGCCGAGTTCAGGCTGGGAGAGGATTTCAAGGTCATGGTCCTTAGTGTCACTGAGGGTGATGAGAAACCGCTCAAGTATCCGATGATGTTCAGGGAATCATCGCTATTGCTGATAAACAAGATCGACCTTCTGAGTTACACCGATTTCAGTATGGATGCAGCGAAGGCGAATGCCAGGAAGATTCATCCGGATCTGGAGATCATTGATACATCGTGCGTCACCGGTGAGGGGGTTTCTGAGTGGGTTGAGTGGCTTTGCAGGTGGTATCGCGAGAAGTTCGGGTGAACACCTGTGCATGAGATGGCAATCGCCCGGAGTATTGTGGACATCGCCGTTGCGGCAGCACGAAGGGAGAACGCCGGCAGAGTCGTAAGAGTCAATGTCCTGGCGGGGGAGTTGAGGGCGATCATCCCGGCACAACTCATTCTTTACTTCGGGCTCATGTCTCAGGATACCATTGCAGAGGGAGCCCACCTGGGTTTGGAGAACATCCCGTTGGTGGGTAGGTGTGGCAGATGCGGCAAGGAGTTCGATGTAAAGGACGGCAGTCTTGTCTGTCCCGAATGCCACGGGCAGGACGTTCAGATGATCAGCGGTACCGAGCTTCGGGTGAAGGACATCGAGGTTGAGTAGCAGTACGTCTAAAGGAGGTTGAACCTATGGCCGAATCTGTATATGAAGGTCTGACTGATGCGCTGAGACTGAGAGGGGGCACGTTGCCCGTGCTGAAGTGTGGTGAGTTTCTCGCACTGCTAGAGGAGCTGTTTACTCCAGAGGAAGCAGAGGTGGCGACCAAGATGCCTGTCGGCCCGGTTACCGTCGAGCAGTTGACGCAGGCAGCTTCAGGGAAGGATGCTGCGCAAGTAGAACGTATACTGGAGGCGCTGGCCAACAAGGGAATCGTCTTCAGTGCGGAGAAGGATGGTGCAAGGGTTTACACCCTGATGCCCGTCATTCCCGGCATCTTTGAGATGCAGTTCATGAAAGGGGAGGTCAACGAACACACCAGGAAGCTGGCGCGCCTGTTCGATGACTACTTTGCGGTGGCCACCAGTGTAGCAACCAAACAGGCAAAGAGTGCCTCTGGCGGCAAAGCTGGATTTCCCTTTGCCAGGGTTATTGCCGTGGAGCAAGAGATACCAGCGGGGGTTACGGTGCATTCGTATGATCGGGTGTCCGAGTACATCGACGAGGCGGAGCACATTTCTGTGAGTGTCTGTTATTGTCGTCATCACGGTGAGCTGTTGGGGGACCCCTGCGAAAAACCTAACGATGTATGTATGACCTTCGGGCGACAGGCCAAGTATGTGGCTGAGCGCGGCTTCGGCAGACCGATATCGAAGGAGGAGGCAAGGGAGGTCCTGGACCGCTCTGAGGAGGCCGGTCTAATCCACTGTTCAAGCAACACCAGTGAGTACGTCAGTTTCATCTGCAACTGCTGCTCATGTCACTGCGGCATCATCCGCAGCGTGAAGAGCGGGATAATCCCCATGGGTGCGGTTTCCAGCTTCATCGTTACGGTGGATGAGGATGAGTGCAGCGGGTGTGGTTCATGCGTCGACAGGTGCCAGATGGAAGCGCTCACCTTGAACGGAGATCTGGTGATCCGGAATGCCGAGCGCTGTATAGGGTGCGGGTTGTGCATCTCAGTTTGCCCGACCGAAGCCCTGAGGATGGATTCGCGAGATGGCGCACTGGTTCCTCCGAAGAACCAGCGAGCACTCCGGCAGTCGATTATCTCAGCTCTGCAGCAGTCCTCCGGCTGAGCCGGGTTACTCCTGGCTGGAACACAGTCTGTGATTGGCGGGTGGCAAGCCCCGGAAGATCGGCGCTGGGCTTACCCGCTCTAACCGGTTCGTGTGCCTTCTCCTCCTTACATTATCAGATGGCACCTCATCGGCCGACAGTGCACTCTACGCCTCTTGCAAAGCAGGTGTCCCCTGTGCAATACTTGTCAGCGGGGACCGCTCTTTGTCTGTTCGTTATGAGCGTCGCTCAGCTGGGTCATGTACAATCCTGATGCGCTAGAGAGCTACAGACCACTCGGAGGTGAGAGGCCTCCCATCTACCACAACTGAAAGGTAAGTACATAGAATGCTGCCTGTTATCGCTAGAAAGGAGGTCGAAAGAACATGCAACGCAGGGTAGCCATTATAGGTGTAGGTTATACCCCGTTCCGGCCGATTACGCCCGATGTGTCGTTCAAGGAGATGATGTTTGAGGCGGCTCAGAGGGCCTATGAAGATGCCGGCGTCTGTCCTCGAAAGGACATCGATGCTTTCGTGACCTGTGAGGAGGACTTCACTCATGGAAGGAGTATATTCAACATTCACGTCCCGGATAACATCGGCGCTGTCCTGAAGCGCCTTCACACGCTTCCGGCAGAGAGCCTGTATGGTCTGGCCGATGCATACATGCTGATCAACACGGGTCTGGTAGATGTCATGGCTGTGGAGTCTCACAGCAAGGCCTCGAATATGCTTACCCCCAACTATCTGGTAGCTCATGCGATGGATCCGGTCTACAACAAACCGCTCGGCTACAATCCATACTTCATTGCCGGCATGGAGATGAACCGGTACCTTCATGAAAAGGGGGTGACCAGGGAGCAGTGTGCTCTGGTATCAGTTAAGAACAGGGCAAATGCCCTGCTTAACCCCGTCGCTGCCTATGGCGATCGGATAGGTGTGGATGATGTCCTTGAGTCGGAGATGATGTTCTGGCCTTTGAGCCGTCTGGATATGAGTTCTCCGGCTGATGGGGGCATAGTCATGGTGCTGGCATCCGAAGAGAAGGCCAGGACTTTGTGTAAGAAGCCGATATGGGTAAGAGGAGTAGGCTGGTGTTCCGATGCGCCCAGCCTGGAGACGAGGGAGTGGGGAGAGGCGGTCTATGCCAGACTGGCGGGTGAGATGGCTTACAAGGTTGCCGGAGTGAAGAATCCGAGAACAGAGGTTGATTTTGCCGAGGTGGACGACACCTTTGGCTACAAGGAGCTCCAGCACCTGGAAGCTCTTAAGCTGTGCCCACCGGGACAGGCCGGGTTCATGGTTGAGGAGGGAGCCACTCAGAGAGAGGGCGACTTCCCGGTTAATGTTTCAGGAGGGAGTCTCGGTGTGGGACGACTGGATGAAGCCACAGGCTTGCAGAAGGTCCTCGAAGTAGTGCTGCAGCTGAGAGGCCAAGCGGGACAGAGGCAGTTAAGGGATGTGAGCGTCGGTCTTGCTCAGTCATGGAGGGGTGTCCCGGCGAATAGCGGAGCTGTAGCGATTCTGAGCAACGAGTAAAAGGAGGAGAAATGCGAAAGGTTGCTGTTGTTGGCGCCGGCATGACCAAGTTCATGCGTCGGGCGCAAGAAACAGGAAAGGAACTCGCCTGGGAGACTGCGAAGCTGGCTCTCGACTCTTGTGATCTGACCATCAAGGATGTCGATTGCGTTGTTATGGGTACGGCTCCTGACGCTTTCGACATGGTACATATGAAGTCCGAGTACCTCGGCGATGGCGCGGGTGCCTGGAGGAAACCATACGTAAGAGGCTTTCTCGGTGGCGGCACGGGTGTCTTCACCGCTTGCCAGGCCTGGTATCACGTGGCATCCGGCATGTTTGATGTCTGTCTTGCCGTGACCGAGGAGAAGATGTCCTCCTGCCTGCCTCATCCCCAGGGAGCGTTTGTGACCTGCTGGGACCAGTTTACGGAGAGCCCTCTGGGGACAAGCCTCCTCTGGTTCTTTGCATGGGAGATGAATCGGTACATGAACGCTCATGGGGTAACCGAGCGAGAGATAGCGGAGGTATCTGTCAAGAACAAGAAGAATGCGCTTCATCATCCCTGCGCTCAGTTGCCGGGAGAGATCACCGTAGACGATGTCATGAACTCGGAGATCATGGCGTGGCCGGTGAAGCGACTTGATGTCAGTCCTACCAGCGACGGGGCCGTTGTCCTGGTCTTTGCCTCTGAGGATTTCGCCAAGAGGATCACCGACAGACCCGTGTGGGTGGAGGGAGTGGGTTGGTGCCTGGACACCATGTACATAGGGCAGCGGGATCTCTACTATCCCAAGTACGTAGAATACGCGGCACGCATGGCTTACGATATGGCCGGCATTAAAGACCCCCGTCGCGAGATAGATATTGCCGAGCCCTACGACCCCTTCAGCTACAAGGAGCTTCATCATGCCGAAGGGCTTCTGCTGTGTGATAAGGGCGAGGCGGTCAAACTGCTGCTTAATGGCGAGACTCAGCGAACTGGCCGTCAGCCCTGGTGCCCCTCGGGTGGTGCATTGGGGGTAGG
>JAWOGR010000141.1:0-5654 GCA_046496625.1 Dehalococcoidia bacterium
GCATCGAGGTGGTGTCCGTGACGGCGCCAATCACCGGCCTCGGTGTGAACCTCGACGTCGCCCTGTACAAAACGTGATCGGTTAGTAATGACTGCTTCCCGGAAGTCGGGGCCGCTGTCGCCGTTGACCCTCCCGGGGTAGACCACCCCGATACGCTCGCCACCCGTGGCAGTCAGCACCTCTCCGTTCAGTTGCTGCCACATGAGGGTAACCTGCTTCTCAGCGACCCTTATCCGTTTACGTGTAGCCATGGCAGAAAAAAAAGCGCGTGCCATCCCGGGTGAGCCAACCTGCGCTGCATCGGCAAATCATCTCATGGGTATGACCAGGGATCATGCGCAGTTCACCTATGACCGCATGCCCGGTTGGGCCCGTCGCACAAAGACGCTCACCTACGGCAGGCCGTGATCTCATTTGTGGTCCTCCTCTGCCGCCCCGTATGTGAAGCCGCTACGCTCGGCGATCATGCTCAGCAAGGTAGCCGACGCACCGCGGGGTTGGTACATGCCGGTCTCCCATTCGCTGATGGTCTGCTGCCGTGTGCCCAGTTCCTCGGCCAGCTTGACCTGAGTCAGCTTTAGATGCTGCCTCAGCGACCTGACTTCGTCCTTGCTCCACTTTCTTTTTCTTCTCGCCCTTCGCTCCATCAAACTTATTATACACGTTTTAGTGTAGGAGTCCAAATAGTCGGCGAAATCCGGAGAAATCCACTTGAAATTTCGGTGTTTCATGCTATAATACGGGTTAGCAGTCTCAAGGCCAGAGTGCTAAAAACAGATTCAGGAAAGGAGGTAGCATGGCTAAGATCGAACCTTTGGGAGACAGAGTGGTGATAAAGCCCACACCCAAGGAAGAGGTAAGCAAAGGGGGGATAGTCCTACCGGATACAGCGAAGGAGAAGCCTCAGGAAGGCAAGATAATCGCTGTCGGTCCCGGCCGGATGACCGATGATGGCAAACGTATCGCCATGGAGGTCAAGAAGGGGGATAAGGTTATCTACTCCAAGTACGCGGGCACCGAGTTCAAGCTGGGCGATGATGAACTGGTGATCATGCGTGAGGGCGACATACTGGGCAAGACAAGTTAGCATAAGGAGGTAAGTGAATGGCAAAGCAGATCATATTTGGAGAGGAAGCAAGAAAGTCCCTGAAGAGCGGAGTGGACACCCTTACCGACGCGATTAGGGTGACCCTGGGGCCGCGCGGGAGGCCCGTGGCACTGGACAAGAAATGGGGCGCTCCGTCTGTTCTCGACGATGGGGTTTCAATAGCCAAGGAAATAGAGCTACCCGATCCCTACGAGAACATGGGAGTGCAACTGGTGAAGCAGGCGGCGACCAAGACCAACGACCAGTGTGGAGACGGCACCAGCACGTCGACCATCGTGGCGCAGGCCATCATCGCCGAAGGCTTCAAGAACATCGCGGCCGGTGCCGATGCAATGGCCTTGAAGCGTGGCATCGACAAGGGTGTGGAGGTGCTGGTTGATGAACTGAAGAAGATGTCTATACCGGTGGCCGGCAAAGAGCAGGTCGCCCAGGTAGCGGCTATATCAGCCATCGATAAGGAGATCGGCGATCTGATCGCCGACGTCATGGAGAAGGTCGGTAAGGACGGTGTCATCACTGTAGAAGAGGGCAAGGGGCTGCAGTTCGAGACCGAGTTCGTCGAAGGAATGAAGTTCGACCGTGGCTACATCAGCCCATATTTCATCACCAACGCCGAACAGATGAGGGCGGAACTGGAAGACCCTCACATCCTGATTACCGACAAGAAGATCTCCGCCATAAACGAGATACTGCCTGCTCTGGAGAAGATCGTCCAGATGTCCAAGAACCTGGTCATCATTGCAGAAGACGTTGAAGGCGAGTCGTTGGCCACGCTGGTGGTCAACAAGTTGAGGGGCACTCTTTCTCCCCTTGCAGTCAAGGCACCGGGCTTTGGCGACAGGAGAAAGGCCATGCTCCAGGACATTGCAGTTCTCACCGGTGGGGCTGTTATCTCGGAGGAAGTCGGCAGGAAGCTAGACTCGGTAACCCTGGAGGACCTGGGCAGGGCCCGGAGGGTTATCTCCGACAAGGACAACACGACAATCGTTGAGGGCAAGGGCGACGCCAAAGCTATCGAGGCAAGGATCAAGCAGATCCGGTCTGAGATAGACATAAGCACGTCGGACTACGACAAGGAGAAGCTGCAGGAGAGACTGGCCAAGCTGGCCGGTGGTGTGGCAGTGATCAAGGTCGGAGCAGCGACGGAGACCGAGCTCAAAGAGAGAAAGCACCGGGTGGAAGATGCCCTGTCGGCCACGCGAGCCGCCGTTGAGGAAGGCATCGTGCCCGGCGGTGGCATCGCCTATATCAACGCCTTGCCGGCCCTGAAGAAGATCAAGTCCAAGGGTGACGAGGCAACCGGAGTAGCCATACTGACACGAGCCCTGGAGGCGCCCCTGAGGTGCATCGCTGAGAACAGCGGCCGCGAGGGGTCGGTGGTCATAAACGAGGTCAGGGGGAGTAAGCCGGGCATCGGCTACGATGCCTTCAAGGATGAGCTCAACGTGAACATGATAGAGAGAGGAATCGTTGATCCCCTCAAGGTGACGAGAAGCGCCCTGCAGAATGGCGCAAGCATCGCCACTATGATCCTGACTACGGAGTGCCTGGTGACCGACATTCCTGAGAAGGAGAAGGCGCCGGCCATGCCGCCGGGTGGCGGATATCCCGAATACTAGAAGTCGACCGGTTGTTAGACCAACGCTAAGAGAGAACCGCCCTAGGGCGGTTCTCTCCTGGTTTCAGCGTCAACAGATTCCGAGCAGTTCCCTCAGTGATTCTTCTTCTTTGATCGGGCCTGTTACTGCCAGACTCAGCCCGCTCCCGGTCAGAACCTCCTCCGCAACCTCTTTCATGGTGTCCAGAGTGATGGCGTCGACAATAGAGACAACATCATCCATGCTGAGTATTTCGTCGTTCAGGAGTTCCTGTCCGCCGTACCACAACGCCACGTTTCGGCTGTCTTCGAGCCTCAGGTATAGTCGCCCTTTTGACAGTTCCTTTGCCCTCGTAAGCTCATCGGCCGTCATCTCTTTCTTCAACTGAGTTATCTGTTCGATTATGGCCCCGACTGCCACCGCGACCTTCTCCGGGGCTACGCCGGCGTAGATGGTGAACGCCCCCGAGTCGAGAAAGTGCTCCGTATAGCTGTGAATATCATAGGCCAGCCCTCTGCGCTCCCTTATCTCCGTGAAGAGGCGACTGCTCATTCCGCTGCCGAGAATCGTGTTAAGCAAGTCGATGGCGAAGCGCTGCGGATGCGAGCGCGAAAAGCCGTGGACAGCGAGACAGAGGTGAGCCTGCTCGATGTCTCTGGTCTCAACACGCAGCCTGGGCTCTGTCTGTTTGTCGTCTGTTATGTAGCCGGTCGAGAACTCGCCGGCGGACCACGTGCTGAAGAGGGGTTCGATCCTGGCCAGCGTCTCTTCGTGGTCTATATCACCGGCGATGCTGAACACGGTGTTGTTGGGTCTGTACCTCGCGGAAACGTGCTTCAGCATCTGTTCCCTCGTGATCGAGGACACAGTCTCCTTAGTTCCGATTACCTCGCGCCCCAGAGGCTGCCCCGGCCACAGCAGCTCATCTATCAGTGAGTCCACCCGCTGCTGGGGAAGGTCGAGGCTCATCTTGATTTCCTCGTATATCACTCCGCGCTCTCGCTCTATCTCCTTCTCCTCAAAGCGCGAGTTGAGGAGAAGGTCGGACAGGACGTCAAGGGCAATGTCGAAGTGGGGACTGGCCACCTTTGACCAGTACATGGTCAACTCCTTGTCGGTGCCGCCATTCAGCATGCCGCCAATGCCCTCGATGTCCTGGCTTATCTCCTTGGAGGTAGGCCTGCGCTCCGTTCCCTTGAAGAACAGGTGCTCTGTGAAGTGGGTTATGCCGCCCTCCTGCTCGTCTTCATAGCAGGATCCTGCACCAACGAGAACGACGAGGCATACCGAGCGGCTTGTGGGCATGGCACTGGTGATGACCCTCAAGCCGTTATCGAGTACCGCCTTGGTGTGCATTAGCGTGAATTGTACTTCACCCACCATTGCGGGTCAATGAGTCGGACTGCTGATGTATTGACGATGTGCGAAGCATAGTGTAAAGTAATTGGACAATGGGCAGGCGGGAGTTCCTTCAAGCGCAGTCGCTGCAGACACGTCAGGATTACAGGCTGATCGTGGGGATAGAGCAGGCTACCATTCTTGAGATGCCGGAAGAGGAGTTCAGCCGGCTTGCCTCGGACGTGGAGAACAGTCCTCTCTTCAAGAGACTCTACCGCCAAGAGAAGATCGTTCACTATCAAAGGTATCCCGGGACGGATATATCACCTCGTTTTCTCCAGTTCGATGAGGGGATTGCGGCCGGCAGCGATACTCTCGACATTGAGTCGGTGTTGTCCGGCAGGGAGGATGTGGTCCGCCATATTCAGAGGATAGGGCCGGACAGTTTCAAGCGCTACTTCCTGTATCCTGAACCGGAGGTGACTGTAGAGGAGATTGCTCAGGGGTGCGGGTTAGAGATGGCAGATGTCGAAGAGATCAACGCTCTTATCAACGAGTTCGCCGTCATGAGCCAGTTCTACAACCCCTCTGCCCTTAGCGCCGGGCACGGGATTACCTACTCCAGGGTTGCGTCGGTGGATAAGCGCCCGGAGGGCTTTGTCATCGCCTATCTTTCGCCCTGTTACGCCCGCGGAAGGTACTCAATCGATTACCGGAGATTCGAGGAGATGAAGGAGAGCGGAGCCTTCGTCGGGGAGGACGTGGGCGAAATCAGGCAGCTGCTTAAGCGGCTCGAGTTGATCAACCGGCGCAAGGACACTATGACGCGCATATTGCAGAGCATAGCGGAGAGGCAAGCGCTCTATTTCGAATCTGGAGACGACATGGCTCTCCTCCCGTTCAGCCAGAAGGAACTAGCCGGGTCCATCGGGCTTGTTCCGAGCTCCGTCAGCCGTGCTATCAGCGGCAGAAGCCTTGACACACCCTGGGGTGAGGAGAAGGCTCTCAAGGACTTCTTCCCCAGGCCCAGGAGCTTCAAGAAGGAGTTGGTCAGGCGAATTCTGGCATCGGGGGAGAGCTTTGCCTGTGATGAAGAGATTAGAGCGAGACTTGAGCGGGACCACGGCGTCTCCATATCCCGGCGCTCGGTGGCAAGCCTGCGGCAAGAGTTGAGAAAGCCGCCGTCGGGAAGAAGGGGTAGCACTGCCAGGTAGAAGAATCGGAGGAGTGAGAATGAGTTTCATATTTACGGTAGAGGAGAGGTGCAGGGGGTGTTATGCCTGCATTCGCAGTTGCCCGGCTAAGGCCATAAGGGTGAAGGATGGTATAGCCGGAGTCATGGAGGATCGCTGCGTTGCTTGCGGTTACTGCATAGACATATGTGCCGCGGGGGCCAAACAGACCAGGAGCGAGGTGGAGATCGTCCGGCGGCTATTGAGACAGCCTGTGCCGGTCATAGCTCTTCTTTCCTCGTCTTTGCCTGCCGCTTTTCCGGGCATTCGCCCGCGGCAGATGGCTTCTGCTCTCAAGAAACTGGGGTTTGGCGAAGTAATGGAAGCGGCTTTTGGTGCCGAACTAGTCTGCCGTGAGTACGAGAAGCTGTTCAGGGA
>JAWOGR010000109.1:0-8741 GCA_046496625.1 Dehalococcoidia bacterium
AGATGCCTGCAAGAATTCTGCCACATCTGCGCATGGTGGCTATCTCTTCATCAGATTTTATCACTACCATCTGATCTATTCTACCGCTGCCCGGCTATGTTGTCATCCTTCGAGGGCAGTCCCGCTCAGTCGGTCGATACCTGCGATCTCAGAGCAGAGACTATTCCATCCGCCACCCTATCGATCCCCAGGTTGCCGTCTACCCTGACCAGCCTGTTCTGCCGATCATAGTGCTCGAGCAGCGGCGTGTTCTCAGCTAGAAAGACACTCAACCGCGTCCTCACTGTCTCCTGTCTGTCATCAGGGCGTTGATATAGTTCGCAACCACACCTATCGCACCTGCCTGCTGTTCGGGGTGGCGAACTGACGTCATGATAGGGCGCCTGACAGGTGCGGCAAAGCCATCTGCCGCTGAGGCGCCTCACCAGCTCTTCATCCGCCACTTCGATATATATAGCCCTGTCTATGCGTTTGCCACGCTCATCAAGGGCTTGATCCAGAACATCGGCCTGATGTACAGTGCGGGGAAACCCATCAAGAACCCATCCCCGGGCACAATCCGGCTGGCTGAGCCTCTCCATGATCATCCCTATGACGATTTCATCTGGAACAAGTAGCCCCTTTTCCATGTAACTCTTGACCGCGAGGCCTAGCTCGGATTCCTCCTCGAGTGCCTGCCTGAACAGATCACCTGAAGCCACGTGAATTAGGCCAAGCTCCTTTGCGAGAATATCGGCCTGGGTCCCCTTCCCTGCGCCAGGAGCTCCCAGCATAACGATATGCATTACTTCAGGAAACCCTCATAGCGGCGCATGGTGAGTTGAGCCTCCAGCTGCTTCATGGTGTCCAGAGACACGCCAACAGCAATAAGCATGGCGGTGCTCTCTAGAACAAGCATTGCGGCGCCTGTCAATTGTGAGGCAACAAAAGGCATGATCGCCACAGCCGCAAGGAACAGAGCCCCGCCGAACGTGATACGTTTTATGACCTTGTTCAGATACTCAGACGTAGCTTTGCCCGGCCGAACACCGGGAACGAAGCCGCTCTGTCGCTGCAGAGTCTGAGCCAGATTCATCTGCTCGAAAATGGTCAGGGTGTAGAAGAAAGCGAACCCGATCACCAGGAGGAAGTAGAATCCCTGATAAAGGAAGGAGTCAGCCTGGAATATCTGAGTGACCCTGTTCCAGAAATTCGGGGCGTTCTCGGGCCCCATGAAGAAGCTGGCGATGGTGGCGGGGAACTGCATTATCGCCAGGGCAAAGATGATGGGTATCATGCCGGCTGTGTTGACCCTGAGCGGTATGTAGGTTGACCCGGACTGACGATACATGCGCCCGGCCCGAAAACTGCTCCGGGCGTACTGCACAGGTATACGACGATGGGCCTCGACAAACACCACTATGAGAACCAGAGTCGCCGCGCTGAGTATCAGGAAGCCAGCCACCTGCCCGGGATCGGGAGTCAAGAAGACGCGTCCAATCATCGATGGCAGCCCGGCCACAATGCCACCGAAGATTATGATCGAAATCCCGTTTCCTATACCTCGCTCCGTGATCAACTCGCCCAGCCATACGAGAAACATCGTGCCGGCCACCATAGTTGCCAGGATTGTGGCTATGGTCATATGCCCGAGCGGCTCATAAGCTGCGGTAATCCCCTGAACACGCAATATGGTGAGCATACCAAAGCCCTGCAGGCCAGCCAGAGGCACGGTCATCATGTGGGTGATCCGGTTGATCTTCTGCCGGCCGACATCGCCTTCTTGAGATATCGCCTGTAGCCTGGGAATGACCGGAACAAGCAACTGCATGATAATGGATGAAGTAATGTAAGGATAGATACCGGTGGCAACAATGCTGAAACTCGACATGGCACCGCCGCTAAACAGGTCGACCATGCCGAAGAGCAGGTTTTCCCCGAAGAAGTCGGCCAGCGCACTCTGGATGCCCGGAAGAGGCAAGGGAACATGGGCCAGGAAGCGAAAGACCGCCAGCATGCCCAGAGTGAAGAGGATCTTCCGCCTCAGATCAGGCAATGCCCATATGTCCATCATTGCCTGGATTAGGCGAGGCTGGGTTCCTTTTCGCTGCATGCTAGGCCTGTCTCGTCTTTCCTCCGGCGGCGGCGATCTTCTCCGCTGCCGATGAAGAGAATTTGTTCGCTGTAACCACCAACGGATGGCGGATCTCGCCTTGACCGAGCACCTTGATCGGTCGATCCAGAGTGCTCACCAATCCCGCCCTGAGGAGATCGTCGGGACCCACCTCAGTTCCGGGTGGAAACACCACAAGCTTACCCACGTTCACAACACTGGACTCTATCCGAAAGATGTTGGTGAATCCCCTCTTCCTCGGCAGCCGCTGTATCAGGGGCAACTGGCCACCCTCGAAGCCAAGGCGAACGCCTCCTCCAGATCGAGACTTCTGCCCCTTGCGCCCCCGCCCTGAATACGTGCCATGTCCACTGCTATCTCCACGACCTACCCGCTTTCTACCGTGCTTCGCGCCCGCAGGTGGCCTGAGTTCATTCTGTTTCATCTACCGCTGCCTCCAAAGGTTCCAATTCTGTCCGGACCTCATCTTGCTCACTCTGCCTCAAGTTGGACAGAGCGAGGATCGTCGCCTTAGCCACGTTAATCTTGCTCGGCCCGCCGAACGACTTACCAAGTATGTCCCTGACCCCCGCCAGTTCAAGCAAAGCTCGAGAGGTGTTGTTTACGATCAGCCCTGTCCCGGGTGTCGCCGGCTTGAGCAGAATCTTGGATGCCCCGAACTTGGCCACAATCTCATGAGGTATGGTCCCATCCTTCACAGGCACCCTGACCATCTCCTTCCTGGCCGTTGCACCTGCCTTGCGGACCGCCTCAGGAACGGCAGACGCCTTGGCCGACCCGAACCCGACAATGCCCTTGCCATCGCCTACCACCACTGAGGCCCTGAACCTGAGGTGCCTGCCGCCCTTGACCACCTTGGTCACGCGGTCGATACCCAGCAACTTCTCCTCGAGAGTCATGTCCGATGCATCGACTTTTGATCTCTTAACTCTCACTCCAGTAACAGGTTTCATTGGCTCTCTCTCAAAACTCCAATCCAGCTTTCCTGGCAGCCTCGGCCAAGGCCTTGACTCTGCCATGGTATTTGTGACCACCACGGTCGAACACAACCGACCTGATTCCTTGGTCTAGCGCCTTCTCTGCAAGCAATTTGCCCACTGCCTCGGCCTTCCTGGTCTTTCCCCCTACATCGGTCTTCGCTCTCATCGCGGCGTCGAGTGTGCTCATTGAGACCAGTGTCCTGGCCGAGGAATCGTCAACCAGCTGGGCATAAATGTGATTAAGGCTGCGGTAAACACACAGTCGAGGTCGCGACTGACCGCCTACGACCCTTCGCCTCACCCTCCTGTGGCGAATCTCCCTGATTGTCGCTGAACTCTTTCTGCTCATCCCGATACCTAGCTCTTGCTCCTCTTACCCGCTTTTCCGGGCTTGAGATGTAGCTTCTCATCCGAGTACTTGATCCCTTTTCCCTTGTAGACATCAGCAGGGCGAACCGCCCTGATCCTGGAAGCTGTCTCGCCCACTAGCTCTTTGTCAACACCGGCAACGCGAACCCGGTTTGTCCCTTCTACACTGATACTGATGCCCGAAGGAGGCGCAAACTCCACCGTATTGGCGTATCCCACCTGAAGCACAAGCCTATCGCCGGTCATCTGTGCCCTGTAACCGACACCGTTGATCTCCAGGACTCGCTCAAAACCATCGCTAACCCCTTTGACCATATTCGCCAGCAGACTACCTGTCAGCCCGTGCAGCGAACGGTGTGTCTTGCTATCAGTGGGTCGACTCACAAACAGATACCCGTCCCGGGAGGCAACGGAAATGTCAGGGTGGAAGCGGCGACGGAGTTCTCCCCTGCCGCCCTTAACGGCCACTTCACTCCCCTGGATACTAACCTCGGTGCCTTCAGGTATGAGGATGGGACGCAAACCAACTCGAGACATAATCTAAAGCTCCTGAATCAACCTACCACACATAACACAGGATCTCGCCACCAAGATGTTGCCGCCAGGCCACCCGGCCTGTCATTATGCCCTTGGACGTCGACACAATGGCAACCCCCAATCCCCCGTAGACCCGAGGGATCTTACGGCTCTCCGCGTAGACTCTCAGACCCGGCTTACTAACCCTCTCCAGGCCCAGGATCGCGGGCTGGTTCTCCGCGTACTTGAGGTGAACCTTGATCATCGACTCCGGCTTCCCTTTGAGAACCTCATAACGGTCGATAAACCCTTCTTCCTTCAGTATTCTCGCGATAGACAGCTTCATCTTGGAGGAAGGCACAAGTACAGCGTCGTGCCCTACCATAATGGCATTCCGTATACGTGTCAGCATATCAGCAATCGGATCAGTAACTGTCATTCATCTCACCAACTTGATTTTCTTACCCCGGGAATCACCCCGGTAACGGCCAGCTGCCGGAAGCAAATCCGGCACATGTCAAATCTACGCATATAGGCCCGCGGCCTGCCGCACAACCTGCAGCGATTGCGCTGCTGCACCTTGTGCTTGGGCGGTCTTCGTGACTTGGCAATCTTGCATAGCTTCGCCATATTAAGTTCTCCTGAAAGGCATGCCCATAAGCTCCAGCATGGTCCTCGCCTCACTATCGTTCGGGGCAGTGGTAACAATCGTCACCTCGAGCCCGCGGATCTTATCTATCTTGTCGTAGTCGATCTCGGAGAACACGGCCTGTTCCCTAATGCCCAGGTTGTAGTTCCCTCTCCCATCGAACGAGTCCGGTGATACTCCTCGAAAGTCCCGTATCCTCGGCAGAACGACACTCACCAGCTTGTCAAAGAAATCGTCCATCCTCTTGCCCCTCAGCGTCACCATCATGCCGATAGGCATGCCGGCCCTCAGCTTAAACGCTGCAATGGGCTTCTTGGCTCTTGTCGTCACCGGGTGCTGGCCCGAGATAGTCGCTAGATCCCTTTCGGCTGATTCAAGAGCCTTGGCGTCCTGTACGGCCTCGCCCAGCCCGATGCTCAACACGATCTTATCCAGCCTGGGCAGCCGCATTACATTGCTGTGCCCTAGTCCGGCCTTTAGTTGTGGCACCACTTCGGTTGCATACTTTTCTTGCAGACGAGATCTCATAGTCAAAACCATCAGTCAATCACTTCCTGGCACGAAATGCAAATCCGCACCCTCTTCCCATCCGCCAGAGAGCGGGACCCGACTCGCGTACGTCTCTCACACTTGGCACACAACAACATTACGTTGGACGCATGAAGCGGCGCCTCCAGTTCTATTATGCCGGCCTGCCGGGTGGCTCTCCGGGCGCGAGAGTGACGTTTGATCATGTTGAGCCCTTCCACCACCACTCTGTTCTTGTCAGGGAAAACCCGACGCACCTTTCCGCTCTTCCCCTTGTCCTTGCCGGGTGTTATCACTACTGTATCGTTTCGCCTTATCTTCATCTCAAAGAACCTCCGGAGCAAGCGACACTATCTTCGTGAAGCTCTTGTCTCTGAGTTCCCGAGCTACTGGACCAAAGATGCGACTGCCTCTAGGGTTGTTCTTATCATCGAGAACTACAGCAGCATTCTCATCGAACCTGATATATGAACCATCAGGACGACGATAGGATTTGGCTACACGTACAACCACTGCCTTTACTACGTCGCCCTCCTTAACCATCCCGTGTGGTATAGCACGCTTGACCGTCGCCACAATGATGTCGCCTATGCGGGCGTACTTCCTCGCTCCGACAAGCACGTTTATACACATGATCTGCTTAGCCCCGGTGTTGTCGGCTACCTTGAGTCTGGTATTGGACTGGATCATCTCTCTTGCCCTGGCCTGGTCTCGGCCATCCCCTTGTCAGGCAGTATCTCTGATACTCGCCATCTCTTTTCCCTGGATAATGGGCGAGTCTCCGAGATCTTCACCTTATCTCCCACCTTACAGGTGTTATCCGCGTCATGAGCCTTATACCTCTTGGTAACTCTGACCGCCTTCTTGTAGAGCCGGTGTACCTTCCTCGTCTCTACAGCGACAACCACGGTCTTATCCATCTTATCACTCACCACCACGCCTTCTCTGACCTTTCTTCTACCGAGATCACTCATCGTACTATGTCCAGTTCCCTTTCCCTTAGAATCGTCCGTATTCTAGCGATCCTTGTCTTGACCCTGGGAATCTCCCTGTGATTCTCCAGTTGCCTGGTGGCCAGGCGAAAGCGGAGATTGAAGAGCTCCTCATGGGCCTCATCCAATCTGGCCAACAACTCTCCGTCGCTGAGAGCCCGGATTTCGCTAGCCTTCAACTGTATGTTTCTCCCTGGTCACGAAACTAGTGGCAATAGGCAGCTTATAAGATGCAGAGTGCACCGCCTCCGCAGCCACATCCTCTCTTACACCCGAAATCTCAAACAGGATTCTGCCTCTCCTGACCACAGCCACCCAGTGGTCCGGCGCTCCCTTACCGCTACCCATCCTCGTTTCTGCCGGTTTCTTAGTCACAGACTTGTCAGGGAACACTCTGATCCATAGCTTGCCACCGCGCTGCAAACGGCGAACAAGGACGCGACGGGTTGCCTCAATCTGTCGCGCCGTTATCCAGGCAGGCTCCTCAGCCCTCAAGCCATAATCCCCGAAGGCAATGGTAGCTCCGCTCTGGGCAATCCCCTTGCGTCTTCCTCTATGTACCTTGCGGTACTTCACCCGTTTCGGCTGTAGCACTTGTCTCCTTCTTCACTTCGGGCACAATATCACCCTTGTAGATCCATACCTTAACGCCGATAAGGCCCATCAGAGTATGCGCCTCAGCAAGGGCATAGTCAACGTTAGCGCGCAACTTGTGCAGAGGCATCTGACCCTGGCGGAGGGTCTCAGTTCTGGCTATCTCAAGCCCGGCGAGTCTCCCCTTACACATGATCTTCACACCCTTAGCGCCCGCCTGCATTGTACGGAAAGCCGCTTGCCGCATAGCCCGCCGGAAGGCAACTCTCTCTTCCAGACGCCCGGCTATGCTCCTGGCCACCAGAACAGCCTCGAGTTCAGGACGTTCAACTTCCCTGATCGTCAACCTTATCTTCTCGCCAGTGACCTTCTCTAGATCCGATTTCAGCTCTTCCACATTCTGTCCACCCCTGCCGATGAGAATGCCCGGGCGACCGGAGTAGAGCGTCAGGTACACCTCGTCCCCCGAGCGCTCGATCTCCACGCGGGCAACTGCTCCCCCGGCGCACTTTTCCTCAACAACGTTACGCAGTCTCAGGTCATCCAGTAGAAACCGCGCATAGCCCTTACCTGCATACCACTTGGCCAGCCAATCCTGGTTGACACCTAGCCTGAAACCGTACGGATGAACTTTCTGTCCCAAAACTACTCCTCACTCTCAGCGACGAACACTGTAATGTGACTGGATCGCTTAAGTATAGGACTCGCCCTGCCCCTCGACTGCGGGCGATACCTCTTCAAAGTGTGCCCCTGATCAGCGTATATGTCTGTGATCCTGAGATCGGCAGGCGTCATCTGGAAGTTGTTCTCCGCATTAGCTGCCGCAGACTTGATCACCTTGGCCACAGCCTTCGCTGTCGGACTGGGGACATACCTGAGCATGTCCAACGCCTCATCAACCTTCTTCCCCCTAACCATGTCCACCGCCAGGCGGATCTTCTGAGGCGAAATGCCCACGTCCTTAGCCACGGCTCTTACCTTCATAGTGCTCTATTTCTTCCTCGCCTGCGTGGTTCCCTTACTCTTAGCGATATGCCCCCTGTATGTCCGCGTAGGGGAAAACTCGGCCAGCTTGTGCCCCACCATATTCTCAGTAATGAATATGGGCACATGCCTCCTCCCGTTATGCACCGCTATGGTGTGACCGATCATTTGAGGCATGACGGTGGAGGCGCGAGACCATGTCCTTATCACCGTCTTCTCGCCGGAATCGTTCAGGCCCTCTATCTTCCGCAGTAGCTTGGCATCACAGAAGGGACCTTTCCTAAGAGACCGTGACATTCTGCTTCCTCCCCTTCAGTATCATTTTGTCCGAAATCTTGCGGCGGCGCGTCTTTCCACCCAAAGCTATCTTGCCCCACGGCGTCTTTGGCGGCATACCCCTCGGGGCTCTCCCTTCACCACCCCCGTGCGGATGGTCACGGGGAGTCATCGCCGACCCTCTAACTGATGGTCGCTTGCCCCGCCATCTATTGCTGCCTGCTTTGCCGATCCTGATGTTCTCATGATCGACATTTCCGATTTGACCAACAGTAGCCCAGCACTTGTGGTGGAACTTGCGCAACTCGCCTGACGGGAGCTTGAGCACAACGTACTTGCCCTCTTTACTCATGACTCGAGCAGCACTCCCGGCACTGTGCACAAGCTTCCCTCCCTTCCCGGGCTCAAACTCCACATTGTGCACAGAAGTTCCGACGGGAATGCCTCCCAGAGGCAGTGCGTTGCCGAGTTTTATGTCAACCTCCTCACCGGATTGTATCATATCTCCTAACTCGATGCCCAGAGGGGCCAGCATGTACCGCTTCTCTCCATCCACATAATAAATCAGGGCGATACGGGCTGACCTGTTGGGATCGTACTCCACAGAAGCCACCTTGCCCGGTATGCCGATCTTGTCCCTCCTAAAGTCTATTATGCGGAGCTTGCGCTTGCTACCACCACCCCGGTGGCGGACGGTGACTACGCCCCTGCTATTGCGCCCCCCCTTCTTCTTCAACGGC
>JAWOGR010000032.1:0-28021 GCA_046496625.1 Dehalococcoidia bacterium
CACCGGGCTGTCACCCCTTCCTCCTGCATGATCGGATGGTGCAAATGCCTTTTTGATCATCGGCTTGCAGTGTGTCACGTATCTTCCCCGCCATGGCCTGATCTCTTCTCTTCGTCGCATCCAGATAGAGTTCGAAGACCTTTCGCTCCACCTTCGCACTCATGAAGCCGAGCATCAGGCATCTCTGCCAGTCCATGACCTCTTCCAGCAGTTCCTTTTCCTCAAGAGGTTCGAAAATGGCGCCGCGATCGCGCTGGCCTCTGGCTATCTGATGACTGCTCGGGTTCAGTCGTTCTACAGCCTCTATTCCATCCTCGCCACCCTGGTAGACCGATTCATGATAGATCCTCGTGATGTTGCCGATTTTCGATGCCAGATTGTGGAGCTGCTCTGCTACCTGTTGCCAGTAGCGAGTGTATTTCTCCCTGTACTCATCGGGCGCTTCCTCACTCGAATATACGAGCGGGACAAGGTACAGCTTCTTCCCCCGTCTGAAGCGCTCAGCTTCGGGCTTCTCTATCTTACCCAGTTCCTGTGACATGGATCTCAGCCTTCGCAGAAGACATCGCCTGATGCCTGAATGCGGCTCATATGCCTATCGGCCTCAGCAATCTGGAGACCGGCGAGTGCCTCACGGCCGGTGCTCATTGGTCTCCCTGTCTGTTCCCCAGTTCCGCATAATCTCCTTGATCCTGCCGGCCAGTTCGGCATCCTCCTTGAGCCGCTGGGTGAACACGGGGCAACTCTGCAGTATCATCTCCTGACTCAGAGAGGCCATGTTCTCCATTAGCTGATCGAGTTCGCCCCTGGCATGTTCCGGAAGATTCGTGGACTGCATCACCGTCCTGAACTGCGTCACGTCATCAGCCCCGACCTGTATTGGGGTTAGGCAGTTCTTGTACCACGGGCACTCCCGGCAGCGGACAAGCGCCGTCACTTCATCCAGAATATCACCCACTATCAGCGTCTCTCCTGAAGCAGAATTCTAGCACTTATCCGGCATGTGAGGGAAATGGGTCGCGCTTGCCAGGCATTTGGGATAATCCTCTTCATGTGTTATAATGACCGTCGCCAGTGATAGCAGGTACCCGTGTACGGGTTTAAACCGATTGCCTGCCGAGGCTTGGGATTACCCTGTGTCCGCTGGCACAGGGACTTTTTTGTTGTAGAGCTACTGGTCCTCTATAGGAGGGAAGCAGAGAGAGGCTGAACATGTTGAAGGAAAAGAAGGCACAGGTAGTCAACGATCTGGCCGACAATCTGTCACGAAGCGCTATCATCATCGCAACCAACTATCAGGGTATGCTGGCCAAGCAGATGACAGAGTTGCGGCAGACACTGGCCGACGCAAACATCGAGTATCAGGTCGTCAAGAACACCCTGGTCTACCGCGCTGCCGACAGTGCAGGAAGACCGGAGATCATGGCGGTAGTAGAGGGGCCCGTGGCTCTGGCCTTTGGCTATGATGACGTCGCCAATACGGCCAGGGTCCTCACTCAGTACGTGAAGTCGGGAGTGTCGCCGTTGCAGATAAGGGGGGGCCTGCTGGGGGATCGTGTTCTGAGGGTTGAGGAAGTCGCAAGCCTGGCCAATCTACCGCCCAGAGAGATACTTGTTTCAAGGTTGCTCGGGCAGTTACAGGCTCCCGTAAGCAGTTTACATAATGCTCTCAGTTCACCACTGAGGGCACTCGTATATGTTCTACAGAACAGAGCTCAGGCTATTGGGCAATAACCAAGGAGGAAAAGATGCCAGCAGAGGAATTAGAGAAGGAAGTCAAGGAAGGGGAGGTTAAGAAGGCTCCCAGGCCCAAGAAGGCGGCCAAAGAGAAAGAGGTGACGGAAGCACCGAAGGCTGAGAAGGAGGAGGTCAAGGAGGCAGCAAAGACGAAGAAGCAGGTCAAGGGCTTGAGCAAGGACGAGATCATCGAGGCCGTCAAGAACATGACCGTGCTGGACCTGGCGGACCTGGTCAAGGCGTTGGAGCAGGAATTCGGGGTTACTGCTGCTCCCGTGGCAGCAGCAGTGGCAGCCCCGGTTGCGACACCCGGAGAGGCAGCAGAGGGGCCCGAAACGGAGGAGAAGACGGAATTCAGCGTTACGCTGAAGAGCTTCGGCGAGAGGAAGATCGAGGTCATCAAGGCGGTGCGTGAAGTCACTGATCTGGGACTCAAGCAAGCCAAGGATCTGGTGGAGGCTGCTCCGCAGTTGGTGAAGGAGAGCGTTCCCAAGGAAGAGGCTGAGACGATCAAGCAGAAACTCGAGGCTGCTGGAGCAACTGTCGAGATCAAATAGGGTAGTCTTGTAGATTGCTCCGCCGCCGAGGAGGGGCTAAGAACATGCCGTCGGTTGCTCACCAGGCTATCTTGGGGATGGGCGGATTCTTCCTCCTTTTGGGTGCTATTCTGATCATCTTGAACAGGAGGGAGAAGAGTAGATACTACGATTCCATCCTGTTGACCAGGAGGGATATCAAGGAATCGTTCACTCATGATCCGGAGCGACCATGGCTGGGTGCCTGGCAGGTAGGCGGCAGGATCTCGCTGATAGTGGGCGTTGTG
The DNA here is from genome assembly GCA_046496625.1 of Dehalococcoidia bacterium. Lineage (GTDB taxonomy): Bacteria > Chloroflexota > Dehalococcoidia > GIF9 > AB-539-J10 > RBG-13-51-36. The sequence goes on from JAWOGR010000032.1 coordinate 2,561, forward strand.
CTCTTGATCATCGCCGGCGTCTTATGGCTTACGGGCTGATATGCGAGTCCCGGGCATCGGCCCGGGGAGAGGCCTGTTGTTGTTCGGCAATCTCCGCGCCCAACCTGTCGGTTACCTCCTTCAGTGACACTTTCCCGGCAGACAGAACCATCTTGAGCGCGTCGTCGATCGATATGTTGGTACGTATGACCTCGCTTTCCCGTACTATCTCCAGGTAGCCGGATGTCGGATTTGGCGATGTCGGGATGAAAACCGTGAGCAGCTTCTCACCCGATGGGGTGCTCGATTCGCTCGTCATAAAACCTATGACACGCATGCCCTTCTTGGGGAACTCGACCAGTACTACCTGGAGAAATCTACTCTCGCCCGGCGCGGCAAAACTCACCATTATCTGCTTGATACCTGTGTAGAGATAGCGAAACAACGGCACTCTTGCCAGCAGGGATTCTCCATAATCAACGAGTCTCTTTCCGGCAACACTGGTTGCTACTAGCCCTGTCACGAAGATCAGCACAATAGTCAAGGCGACACCCAGGCCCGGTACCGAGTAGCCCAACAATCTTTCGGTCAGTTCTTGCAGTCCGAGAATGCCGTCGATATACAGGAAGAGCCAGCGCAGTATGAGCACGGTGGCCGCGATCGGCACGACCACAATGACGCCTGCGATGAAGCTGGTTCTCACCTTCTTTCTCAACTTGCTGAAGGTTATTCTTCCGCTACGCTTCATGTCCGCATACTCCCGACTCAGACGGTCTCCTTGTGCCTGTATTGCAGGGCTTCGGCCATGTGGTGAGTCTTTATTGTGTCGCTACTCTCAAGATCAGCGATGGTGCGGGAGAGCTTGAGGATACGGTGAAATGCGCGGCCGGTAAGATGAAGCTGCTTCATGGCCGTACGCAGCAGGCTCTGAGCCGCCGTCTCCGCTATGCAAAATTCCTTGACCTCCTTTGGTGTCATGTCTGCGTTGCATCCCAGCTTCGTGCCCTTAAAACGCTCAAGCTGTAGCTCATGTGCGGCCCTGACTCTTGCTCTGACCCTATCCGCGCTCTCCCCCGGCCTGTCATCGGTAAGCTTCTCGTAGTCAATGCGGGGAACGTCAACGAACATGTCGATTCGGTCCAGCAACGGCCCGCTGATCCTCTTGTGATAGCGCAAGATCTCACCGGGTGAGCACCTGCACTCCTTTAGCGGGTCGTTGTAATACCCGCAGGGGCAGGGGTTCATAGCGGCTACAAGCATGAAGCTGGCGGGAAAGGTAACGCTGCCCTGTACGCGGCTCACCGTGACAGTCCTGTCCTCCATCGGCTGGCGCAGTGATTCCAGTGTGACATGTCCGAACTCGGGGAACTCGTCCAGGAAGAGAACCCCGTGGTGTCCAAGGCTGATCTCGCCCGGCCGTGGCCACTGGCCTCCTCCCACCAGGCCGGCATGGGAGATGGTGTAATGAGGGGCGCGAAACGGGCGCTCTACGATGATAGGAGTCTCGTGAGGCAATAGCCCGCTGACGCTGTAGATCTTGGTCACCTGTATCGCTTCCTCCATGGTAAGCAGAGGGAGTATCGCCGGCAGCGAACGGGCCAGCATAGTCTTCCCACTACCGGGTGGACCGCACATCAGGATGTTATGCCTGCCAGATGCAGCTATCTCCAGAGCCCTCTTGGCATGCTCCTGCCCCTTGATGTACTTAAGATCGAATGCATACGCCGGGCAGAACTCCTGTTCCCAATCCACCTTGTCTTTGTATTCAGGGATTCTCGCACCGCCTTGCAGGTGGGCGACCAGATGTGCCAGCGATTCAGCAGGATAGATGTGGATGTTCTCGATAAGAGAGGCCTCTTTGGCATCATCGTGCGGCACGAATACGGTGGATAGCCCTCTGTCCCTGGCCAGAGATACCATGGGCAATACTCCGTGCGTATGACGCAGCTTCCCATCCAACGAGAGTTCGCCCAGGAATATGCAATCGGAGAGATCGGCGTTCAGCTGCTCCGAGCTGACGAGTATGCCGATGGCGATGGAGAGATCGTAGGCGGGCCCTTCCTTCTTGAGGTCGGCCGGAGCGAGGTTGACGGTGATGCGCTTGTTGGGGAACTTGTAGTATGAGTTCCTGATCGCTGACCTAACCCGTTCTCTTGCCTCCTGGACCGCCTTGTCGGGCAGCCCGACGATGGTGAAAGAAGGTAGGCCGGGCGAGATGTCCGCCTCCACTTCAACCACCGCACCCTCCAGTCCTACAACGGCTGCACTCTTAACCTTGGCTAGCATACTGACAACACCGTATACGCTGAGTTGGAGGCTCAGCTTCCCTCTCTCAGACAGCACTCAACCTTCTTGAGCAATTCCCTGTTCTCTTCGTCAGTTAACAAGAAGGTGCTCTTGTGAAATGCAGTCTGCAGCTACCGAGCTAGAGGTATTCTAACACGCTCTAGCGGATCAAGGCTCGTTATGGCGTAGAACAGGTGATGGTGCTTCGGTTCGTGGAGCTCCTCTGCCTCAGGCGTTTCTCTCATAGTATCGATGGTGATCGTCCATACATCGCTGCTTCCCGGCCAGCCAGCTGCAAGAACCGGATTCTCAAACGAGAGTTCCCGGTAGCGCCTTATGGTCATCGCTCCAGCAGACGCCCCTTTATTATATACTATATATGCTGTTGCTTTAGTGCTGTGGCTTGCCGAACGGTTTTGGCAAGGAAGGGAGTACGCGATGACAGACTGGGAGAAGAACCTATCACCGATCGCCAGAGAGAGACTGGCCAGAGTCGGGGAGTTGACCCGGGAGGAGATAACGAAGATGGCCGACTCCGAGATGGTTGAATCTCTGCTTTCAGAGTTCTATCGAGGGCAGATTGACCCGGATAGCTTATGGAGCAGGTTGAAGGAAGAAGGCAGACCATCTCTGTTGAGGGAGGCCCAGACACGACTGGTAGACTCACTCAGTTTCGGAACAAGTCCCGAGGAAATGCAGAGGAGGAGCGAAGGGATACTGGGCATAGAGACCCTCAAGGACGATCAGAACACTCCAGTGATCGAGGCGCATCTGAAACTCATGGATGATCTGCAGAGGAAGTATAAGTCCGAGATCGAACAGGCCTACAACACCATCAGGGTCGAGGTAGAGAGGAATCCGCAGCTCAGGATGAAACAGGTTCAGCAGGGGCAGCGCACCGTGCTTGTCCAGATGACTGTTGATGAGGCGATACGACAGCTTCCTCAATGGCAGGACTACCTTGTACAGCATGAGGGTAGATACGGCAATGAGTATGCCGGAGTGGTGGAAAGGCTCAAGAGAGAACTGAGATAGCCGGCTCAAGTCCGCGCGCGGAGGCCTCACATTTGGCATGCGCCTCTCAGTATTCCGGAAGAACCGCCTTCAGGTAGAGTCTTTGTCCCGGAACAGAGACTGTGGTGCAGCTCCCGGTGTCCGGAGAGACCTGAACCCGGGGTGGTGAGGTGCAGGCTGGTTCAACCTCAAGGTGTTGTCTAGACATCTATAGTCATGCCGTCATAGGCAAAGCTGATGTAGGCCGACTCCATCTTGCGGTAGTCGTCGTAGCTGCGGTTCCAGTACTCCTCAAGGTGAACGAACAGAACCTTCCTGGCCCCGATCATGGTTGCCAGTTCGAGGGTTTCCTCAAAGGTATAGAGAGTTGTTCTGGAGATGTGATCGGGTGGGTATCTGAAACCGTGCTTCAGACCGCTCTGGAATATCCCGGGCTGGATGACAAGGAGATCGGGCGACCGGACTTCGGGTCGATGCGCCGGGAACGGTTTCAGGTCGCAGGGGGCATACACGATCCTTCTGCCTGCTTTAGCGAAGACGTAGACGAAAGCGGTCTGTTCACCGCGGTCCACCGGTATGGCGTGTATGCTCACAGGGCCTATCTGAACGGTACTGTCGAGTGTCTCAAGACGAATGAAGCCCCTGCTCTCATAGGCATCAACCAGCGGGCCGTACTGAGACTGAACTCCGGGCAACCGGCGACTCAACTCCTCCGGGAGGAGTAGACATATCTGTTTATCAGGATAGGCGCGCCATGTTCGGAAATCCAGGGTGATCTGCTCCACCACCCGAAACCCCTCAATATGGTCGGGATCGAGATGAGTAAAGGTGAGGTAATCGATGTGCCGGATGCGAGAGCGGTCCAGCAAGCACGAGATCTCCGCAGGCGTGTCGATGAGGAGGTTGATGTCATGAAGAAAGGCCGAGGGGCCTGCCCGGGCATACGGAGCACCATTCTTCCTGGCTTCCTGGCAGATACGACACTGGCAAAGAGGCTTGGGGATTACCATACAGCCCCCGGAGCCGAGAACAGTTAGTTTCATCGGATACAAGAAAGCAGAGCCTATGTAGCCTTGCCCTTTTCCTCCTTTCCCTAGCGCGTATGCTTCAGTTCACCGTCCATGGTGCCGCGAACCCGCTCTCTCTCCTCCGCAAAATCAAACCCGGTCCAGATTCCAATCGAACCGAGTATCGAATCCTGGGGGTGAAACTGACGAAAGATTTTGAAGTAATAAGCCGCCTCTCTGCTATTGATAGTGGCGCGGGGATTCTCAGCCTTGATGCGTTGAAACTCATCCTCGCTAATCTCACTCTCGGCCAGCTTCTCGCCCAGGTCCTCACAGCCCGCTCCCTGAGTGTACTGTACCTTATATCGCCACAGTATCTCGTCGGGGAGATGATTCGTGTCTTCAAAGGCCTTGCGCAGGATCCATTTCTCAATCTTGTCTCCCACCTTCTCGGACTCACGAATCTTGAGTTCGGGAGGAATCTTCATGGAAAGGTCGATCATAGCCACATCCAGGAAAGGCACTCTCAACTCCAGGCTGAAGTACATTCCCATACGGTCGGCGCGTTGCAGATTGATGTTATGGAGATTGCCAATGCAACGCCTGGCCTCTTTGTTGAGCAGATCCACAGGATAATGCTTCATGTAGTGATATCCGGCGAAGAGTTCATCTGCTCCTTCGCCTGTGAGCACCACAGTCACATAGTCGGCCGCCAGCTTGCAGGTGAAGTAGCAGGGCACAGCACACCTCACCAGTGAAGGATCATAGCTTTCCAGCTTCTTGATGACGATTGGCAACGCTTCATAATACTGTTCCGCGGTGAAGATCAGCTCGTGATGTGTTGAGCCGATGTGCTCTGCTGCTATGCGAGAGGCCTTGAGGTCATCGCTCTCCTCTCCGGACTCATCCTTCATACCTACCACAAAGGTGTGCAGGTTAGGAATATCGTCAGCTGCTATTGCAGCCACCAGGCTGCTGTCTATACCTCCGCTGCAGAAGGAACCAACATGTATCTCCTTATCTGCCAGCAGCCTTTTCCTGACTGCTTGAACAAAGGTCTCTCGAATCAGCTTGCAGGTGTCCCCGACATCGGTCAGTAGATGGTCTTGAATCTCAGGGATTTCATAGTACTGCACAAAACCCTGCCCGGGGGTGTAACAGTACCCGGCAGGAAACTCATGAGCTTGTTCCACTCCGGCCAACGTCATAGCCCCCAGTTCCGATGCAAAGTACATCTTGTCGTCTACATAGCCATAGTAGAGGGGCTTTATGCCGATCGGATCTCGAGCCAGCATGAAATCGTCACCGTCGAAGAGGGCAAAGGCGAACATCCCATCCAGTTCCTCGACGCATTCCGTCCCCTTCTCCTGATAGAGGTGTAGTATGACTTCAGTATCAGAGTTGGTGGTAGAAGGATATTTAGAGACAAGCTTGTCTCTAAGGTTCCTGAAGTTATATATCTCGCCATTGCAGACGATTCCCTTCCGGCCACCGTCGGCCAGAATCGGCTGGTGGCCCTTAGCCACGTCAACAATGGAGAGTCTGGTATGACCAAATACGCCACTGCCAAATGTGTGAATGCCGCGGTCATCTGGCCCGCGATGGGGCAACGCATCCAGCATGCGGTTTACTGTCTTTGTATCCTGCACTCCAAAACACCCTGCTATGCCACACATAAACGATTGTTCTCCCTTCTTCTATGCGTCCGCCGTCTCAAGCACTTCAAGTAACTCGCCAGGCTGCAGGCCATCCACAATAGGCATTACTGGCACCAGCCAAACAGCACCCTAGGTCCCGTCCCCATCACAACCACAGCGGCAACAGGATAGCCCGCTTCACAGCACTCCGGGGTAGCTCCTGACACGCAATCCCACATACTGGGGGAGCGATGGCTATGAATCCATCGTTTACTTGAAGGGGTCCCAGCGTACTGTCTGCTTCTCATACGCAGGCGGAAACAGCTTCAGGAATTCGTCGTAGTACAGGAGTTCCTTGAAGGTGGCGAACGGTATACCGTAGGCCGAGGAGGGACGGGTCCTGATCTCCTCGGGGTCGATTACACCCGATACCAGCCTATCCATCACGTCATCGGTTCCAACCCCCATTGCGAACCTGAGTTTTTCGCGGTTGGCTATCTTCTCCGGGAGCATATCCCTGACCGCCTCACGGAGTACGAACTTTTCTATCTGTCGGTCACCGTAGATCTTCCATTCCATCGGTATCGTCCTGGCCAAGGCGGCAACCTTGGTGTCGAGGAACGGCGCCCGGTAGACCACGGAGTTTGCCATCCATGCGCGGTCAAGCCGCCTTAGCGCTGTGTTGTAGGCGATATCAAGTAGCTTCTGAGCAAGCTGCTCCCGATGCGCGTCATCCCTCACCGCCGGGTTCTTGAGCACCATGCGATATCCGCCAAACAACTCATCGGCCCCTTCGCCAACCAGGATGACATCAGTGTACTCCTTGGCCATACGCGCCACGCAGTAGTTCGAAATGATGCCGGATATGCAGTCCTCATCGAAGCTCTCGAGGTGCCACACTGCGTGAGGGATCAGATCCGTGATATCGGAGTCGGTTATGCGGTAGATGTGCAGATTGTGCTCCAGTCCGAGGAATTTGGCCATCAATATGGCGTTCTCCAGGTCGGGGCCGGGTGCGCTATCGATGGTGCCTGTGAACAGGTGCAAATCGGGGTTGAACTCCCTGGCGATAGCGGCGATAACAGAACTATCTATGCCCCCACTCAGCGATACCCCTCGCACACCTGACATCCTCTTTTGAACAGCCTCTATGAGCGCCGCGCGGACCATGCTCGCTGCTTCTTCCAGGGTTCGCGGCTCACCGACGTCGGGAACAAGAGGCTCAAATGGCTTAAGACCTTCAACCGTGCTGTAGGAGTGGGCGGGAGGCAGTTCGTTGACGTCAAAGCGGATATGGTCTATCAGCCCCTTCATCTCACTGCTGAAGCACAGCAGGCCGTGTTCACAGCCGTAGAAGAGAGGCCTGGCGCCCACCTGGTCGCGTGCCAGAATGACCTCGCCATCATCAACGATGGCACATGTGTAGCTTCCGTCGAGCATGGAGAAGCAGTCCTTGCCGTGCTTTCTGTAGAACTCCATGAAAAGCTCAACGTCGTGCTGTCCCTGTACCCTGTCGTTGAACAACTCTCCATCGAAAAGCACGAAGGGCGGTCTTGATAGCGAAGTGCAGCATGTCTGCTCCGGCATGAGGTTGACCTCGTTGGCACCCAGGGCGCCCCGGTGGTCAGGCAGGGTTCGCACGACAAGGTTGTCGGGACCGCGATGTCGCATACACTCCAGCATTGTTTCAACCTGTTCTCCAGCTCCCGCCAGCGATTCTCCATTCAGCGAGAAGATTCCTGCTATGCCTGCCATATGTTAGCTCCTTTCGTGCCCGTGTGCCCCGGGTCTGCAACTACGACTCATCCTCTTTTGTACGAATCCAGCACCTTGACCGCGGCGAAGGCATCGGCGCAATAGGAATCGGCACCTATCTCCCGGGCGAACTCGTCCGAGACAGCAGCGCCGCCTATCAGCACCTTGACTTCTTTCCGCACCTTGCTCTCTTCAAGGGCCTTGATCACTACTCCCATCTCAGTCATGGTGGTGGTAAGCAGGGCCGATAGTCCCAGGTACTGTGGCTTCTCGTTCTTGACGAATTCAACCACTGTCTCGGTAGGCACGTCGATGCCCAGGTCATGAACTTCGTAGCCGGCGCCTTTCAGCAAAATGGCGACGATGTTCTTTCCGATGTCATGGATATCCCCCTTGACCGTAGCTATGGCAAACTTGCCCCTGGTCTCCACCTTCGCCGACTCAAGTGCCGGCTTCAGAATGTCCATAGCTGCCCCGACCGCCTCAGCCGAGGCAAGCATGTCGGGGATGAAGTACTCTTTGGCGGAGAACTTCTCGCCGACCACCTCCATTCCGGCAGTCAGGCCCTCGGTTATCAGTTTCTGCGGTGATACTTGGTCATCAAGGGCCTTCTGCGTGAGTTCCACCACCCCCGGTGTGTCGGCAAGACTGTCGTCTATTCCGACATCGTCCCGGGTCTTCCTTCCCTGTATAACGTTCTCTTTGATGGCTGCGATAATGTCTTCGCTCATCTCGTTAACTCTCCCTTCCATAAATGTTGAGTCGAGGCAGTATCCCGGGCACTTCGGCAAATATCCTGGCAGTTGTCTTTTCGTCGATATGCTGCACGGGGTTTGCCAGCAGCTCTTGCATCCTCTCAAAGGCTAGCTCAAAGACCTGGTCGGTCTCACCGTTTCCCTCAAACGGGTACAAGCCCGAGATCTCTCCGCTCCGCAGAACGGGGCGGATATGGCTAATATACAACTTCTGCGGTGTGTCGACTACCGACCGGATCTGTTTCAACGCCGATTCCATCTCCGCCTGGTCGACACGCGGTTGCCGCAAGAAGGACTTGATCATCTTGAAGTGCGCATCATCTAGAACTGCCTGAAGCAGAGAGAAGACGGAGTTGCACTCCAGCAATCCGAACGCGCAATGCAGATACTGAGGTCCTGACATGGCCACGACGATGTCCGAAAACAGCCTCTCTATCGATGACTGTTGGCCCGGTACTCTGGAATCACACACGCCTGAGGTGGAGTAGTTGGGTATTCCGTAGAAACGTGCCATCTGTACGCAGTCTATGTTGTACTGACTGGTCTCGATAGCACCATAGGAGTCACTCAGCGTGTCCATTCTGGCTCTCACCGGAACGCTACCGTACAGGACCGGGACGCCCGGGTTTACCAGTTGCCCCAACGCTATGCCTGCCAGCACCTCCGCGTTGATCTGAGCCATGATGCCGGCTTCCTTGATAGGTGCCGTGGTGCCAGCCTGAGGTGACGATGACACAGCGACGGGCAATCCGCGGCGACACAGCTCTATGAAGGTGCTTGTGGTGTCATCAACGAATTGGAGGGGGCTCTTCACGAGACAGGTGATGAATGAGATAATGGGGTTGTCGGCAAGCTCTTTCTTGCCGCCGGCTATCAGTTCCGCCATTCTCACTACGTTGTCGAGTTGGTTCAGGTTGGTGAGTCCGCTCATGAAGTGCTTTGTGTTGTTGTTGAGAGAAGCGAAGAATTTGTTAACGTCCTTGTTCTCTGAGGTAATGTCGCGATCCTGTATGTTCACATTACGTATGAAGCCGTCGACCATTTCAAGGTGTTCGAAGACTCGGGCTGACTGGCACAGATCTTCAACCATGCCCCGCCTGGGTTTGAACTCAGGCACCCTGACTTCCCTGGAGGAGTCGGACTTGTGCACATATGTAGGGAAGTCGACATCCAGCCATATATTGGTCTCCGAGCCTGTAATCAGATGTACCTTGGGCTCATCACCATGCATTATGAGCGAGTTATCCGGATTTCGAGCACCAAGTTTGACCGTCTTGGGGACCGAAGCCAAGGCGTTCATCATCAACTGCTCGGGCAGCTTCACATGCCAACTGCGGTGATCGCCTTCGACAGATTCAACCGCCGCGCCGTGGCTGTGGAGAACATTGACAGCCTCCTCGTTGAAGCTGATCAGTCCGGGGTCAGTCAGTATCTCCATTGAAGCCTGGTGAATCAACTCCACCTGGCCTTTCTTTAGCCTTTCATATGGTCTCTCGACATGTATTCCTTCTCTTGCCACGAGATTCCTCCTTGATTCCGTTAGTTGCGCCGACTTCACCGGCGCCGGTTGCCCTTCTGACGGGGCAACCACAGGGAGTGATGGCCATCCTAGTCTTCTGTGCCGGAGGCAAGAGCCTCAACTAACGCCACAGCCTGGAAGCCGTCTGCCCCGTATCCATCCGCGCCGATATTCCTGGCGAACTCCTCCGAGACCGGTGCTCCGCCAATTATGATCTTCACCTGTTCCCTGAGCCCGTTCTCCTCCAATGTGCGTATGACGTCCTCCATTCGTGCCATGGTGCTGGTGAGGAGAGCAGATAGGCCCAGGAACTCAGGCTTGTCCTCTCTAACGGCATCTACAATGACCTGAGTGTCGATATTGTTACCCAGATCCTTTACCACATATCCGGCACCACGGAGCAAGATGGAGACTATGTTCTTGCCGATGTCATGGAGGTCGTCTTTGACCGTTGCGACGAGGATAGTGCCCTTGGTCTTTATGCCGCTCCCGGCAAGCCCGGGCTGCAGGATATCCATGCCTGCTCCAACCGCCTCCGCTGAGGCAAGCATGTCGGGGATGAAGTACTCTCCGGCCTCGAACTTCTGCCCGACGATGTCCATACCGCCGGATAGACCCCTGCTCACGATGTCCCGTATGGGCACCCCCGATGCGAGGGCTTGCTCGACAAGCTCGGTTACGCCGGGCTGACCTGTCATCCCTTCCTCCATGCCCTCATCGTCGCTGGTTACCCTTCCCTGGATAACATTTTGTCGGATTAGATCAACTATATCGTCTGGCATTCTTCTCCTCCGGTTTCAGTAGTGTGCCCGGCCACCTGACATTACCATCGCTAAATGCGCCGGCCTGCATCGATGCTGATGACCGTATGTCTCCGCAGGCAATCTCCGGGCCTATACATAGGGTTCAGTCTACTATGTCGCCCTTTCTGTGAGCCCTGAGGTACGACCTGCATGATGGATCCTTACCCATTAGCATATCGGCCACCTTGATGAGGCTCATAGCTTTGCTGTCAAGCGGGTCAACGATTACAGCGTCCAGTCCGGCGTAGGCGGCCATTAACAGGAAAGCACGGTTAACGAGCTTCCTTTTCGGTAAGCCGTATGAAATGTTACTGAGCCCCATTACTACCCCGGCGTCAGGGTAACGAGACTTGATCTTCTCTATGGTCCTCAGTGTCACCAGTCCCTGACTCGTATCCACGGCAATCGGTAGTACGAGCGGGTCAAACAACACCTGCTCTGGCTCTATACCCAGACCGGTCAGGTGCGCCATGATCTGTTCGCAGGCAGCCAGGCGGCCATCGACGCTCGGCGGTATCCCTTCTGCTCCCATGGCCAGCGCTACCACCGATGCCTGACGCTCTGCTACCAGTGGGGCGATCGACTTTAGCCTCTCCGGTTCCGCTGTGATCGAGTTGATCACCGGCCTTTCGCCGTCGTACTCCTTGAGGACAGCTTCGATCACCTCCGGCGAGTCGCTGTCGATAGCCAGCCGATTATCAACGGCAGCCCGGACTACTCTAACAAGCCACTTTGCGTCTGAGATCGCCCTCTCCAGAGAGCCTTGTCCGCTACCGGCGTTCACATCGATTACGTGAGCCCCCGCTGATGCCTGAGCCTTAGCAAGGTCTGCCAGGAATACCTCGTCCCTGCTGGCTATTGCATCAGCAACCTGTCTGTTTGATGCGTTGATGTTCTCTCCGATTACCAGCATATCCTAATCTACTATATCCCCTATATCGTTCAGTATTCTCTGTCTTACGGCGTCGGGAAGGCCATGTCTATCGCCGGACAGAAGCTCGTGCACCCTTTCAGATGCTTTCTGCCATGTGTTCTTGCTGCCTTGAGCTTCCCAGTCCTCCCTGCTGCCCCGGTCACTCAGGGTAGGCTGGTAGTGCTCGCTGCGCATGAAGCGCCTTGTGTGCCGCGCAGCCACGAAATTGCCTCCCGGTCCTGCCTGCTTGATGAGGTCGAGGGCCAGAGTATCGTCATCCACTCTTATGCCCTGCACGCTCCTCATGACCATTCCCAGTATCTCGTTGTCTATGACGTACTTCTCATAGCATACGGTCATCGCGAATTCCATTAGCCCGGCGGCATCGTGGATGAAGTTGGCTCCCGAGAGCGCACACAACATGGCAGTCAGAGCGGACTCATAGCCGCTCTGGGCATCGAGCGTCTTGGAATCCGTCATGCCCCCGGTGGCATAGAAAGGAAGGCCGTAGAACTGAGCCATCTGTGCACCGGCTGCGTTTATGAGACCCATCTCCACCGAACCGGCGAGATATCGGAGGTTCCTCAGGTCGGTACTGGTGGCTACCGAGCCGAATATGACGGGAGTGCCGGGGTTCGTGACCTGGGTCAGCATCACACCCATCAATGAGTCCACGGTCTGTATCACCAGGTTGCCGGCGAGTGTGACCGGCGAGGTGGCACCGCACAGTGGTTCGGCGGGGCAGACCACAGGTAATCCTCTTCCCGCGATGGTTACCAGCAGGTCACCGTAGGTCTTGTCCATTCTGAAGGGACTGATAGTGCAGGTTATCATTGAGATGAGGGGGCGTTCGCTCAGTGCCTCGGCGGAGCCTGCGACCATTTCGGCCATCTTTATGACGTTATTCACTCCCTCCAATGTGTATACGCCACCCATAACATGCTTGGTCGTATTGTCCAATCCGGCGAAAAAGCGGTTTGCGTCCACTCTCTCGACGGGCAGTTCGCTTGGATAGGTGGGTAACATGAAGAGATGGATATTGTCCAGTTTATCCACCAGCCGGGCGATGGATTTCAGGTCCTCCAGGTTAGCCTGTCTAATCTTGTTGGTGTCGGGCTGGTAGACGTATAAGGCTGTGCCCCCTGTTCCGGCGTACACACGGCGTCCGCCCAGCATGATGTCGTGTGCTTCATCCTGTCCGCAGAGCCTGATCTCCGATGGTGCGGAGGCGACCAGCTCTCTAATCTTGCTCTCCTTCAGGCGTACGAGCTGTCTCTCTCTATCAACACTGGCTCCGGCCCCGGCGAAGAGATCGAGCGCCGTCTCTGATTGCACCTCAAAGCCCACCTCTTCGATCACCTGCATGGCAGCCTGATGTATTCTGAGTACAGACTGGTCGTCCAGAACCTTGAAGCTGCCTCCTTCTAATCCTTTGCGGGTCATTCTATCTTGCCTTACCTCCTTCCGGGACAATCCTGCTTGTTGCAGAACTCGCAGGGGTTGTACTTATCCACGTTGCTGTTCGCTGACCCGATACCGATGATGCCCGAGATCGACTTCTGGGGTATCATCAGGCACTCAGCAGTCAGGCGAACGCCTGATGTGCGGCCTGTCAGGGCATGAAAGAGCATACGTTGTTGACCGATGTTCCAGTCGCAATACCCGGGGCTGAAGCGCCGACTGGTGACGAGTCCCTCAGAGCGAGCCATCTCTTCTATCCTGTCGTGGACACTGACGGCCGCTTTCTCTACAGCATCCGACCCCACTGCGTCCAGGACGGTGGCCTGGAGTATTAGCCCATCCCTGGAGAGCTTCCACGCCGTCTCCTCAAGGTACTTGCCTATCGTCACCACGAATATGGCAACATGCTTGCATTGCTCCAGCAGCCGGACTATGACCTCGCTCTTGAAGATGATCGAGTCTTCAATGAAGGCAATACAACCGCGAGCCCACTCAACGTCCTTGATAACGTATGAATACAGCGGGTTGATCAGACCCTGGGCGTTCTTGGCATAGTCATCCACCAGGGAAGAGATGCGCGCTGACAACTTGTGGCTGTCGTCATATCCTATGAACTGACACACCTGATCCTTGTCGATCTCAACATCCACACCACCTTTGCTATCGGTGAGAACCATGATACTAGAATCCTCCTTTCATCGGATCCGTTGTGAGAAGATGCTGAAGCGTGGGATGAGACGTAATGCGCGGATAACCCGTTGGTGGTCCGGGGTGACCTGGGAATAGTGTGGGGAACCTAACGATGGGTCATTCTATAGACCTTGAGAGTCGTGACCCTGAAAGGTCACGGCGTCTTATGAACAAGACAACTGGAATACTGTCTGTCTACGGAAGAGAAGCAGATAGATAACTCCGGATCAATCTCATCCTGCTTGCTTCACAGCATGCAATGCCCTCCTTGTAAGATTCTCTCCCTCCTTCCTTGATCATAAGCCGGTGCCTATAGTATCACAGATTGACCCTCCGTGTCCAATGCGGTAGGAGCCGTATGCCTCTCATGCGACGGGGCGCACTATGGAATAGCTGTGTCTTCACGATCATCGGGAGCCCGTTGCACGGATGATCCGGCAGGATGTGGGCGTCCGATACCTATGGGTGCCCCTATGTGGCAGAGGTTATGCTAAAGCCCGGTCATCGATTATGCATCTGTGACCGCGGGTACGTCTTGATAAGTGATGAAGCATTACTTCGATTGCTGCGGATCAGGATTAGTGAGGTCGCCCGTCAGTGCCGTCGGCATGAACGCGAATAAGTCATCGATGGTGAATGCCCCGGTCTTTACCACTTGCTTTTCGAGCGCCGGTTCAGAGTATAGCCCGATCCGTCCCGCCTCCACATAGAAGGTTCGTCCGTTGACACTTGCGGATTCATCGGAGGCGAGCCATATGACAAGAGGAGCGATGTCCTCCGGCTTCAAGTCCTGAAATCTCATCACCGTCTCCAGTCGGGTCTCCTTCATCTCGTCACTCAAGGTGAGACGAGTTCCTGCGCTAGGCCGGATGCAGTTGCAGGTGACACCGTATCTGCCCATATCCCGTGCCACTTTTCTGGTAAGGCCTACGATCCCCTCTTTTGCGGCGCCGTAGTTTACCTGTCCGTAAGTGGTAGCATAGAGGCCCGCCACCGACGAAGTGTTAACTATGCGACCGTATCGCTGCTGGCGGAAAAGGGGACTCACCGCCCTGATGGTGTTAAAGTGACCATAGAGATGCACCTTGATCACCGAGTCCCAGTCCTCCTCGCTCATGTTGAACACCATTCTGTCCCGCAGAATCCCCGCATTGTTGACCAGTATGTCGATCCTGCCGAAGCTGTCCATGGCAGTCCTGACTATGCCTTCAGCGCCCTGCATGGTTGCCACCGAATCATAGCTGGCGACTGCCTCACCTCCGAATCGCAGTATCTCCCCTACCACCTCATCGGCCGGTGAAGTCGATGCTCCAGAGCCGTTCACAGCGCCTCCAAGATCGTTTACCACCACCCTTGCTCCCTCCGATGCCAGTGCTAAGGCTTCGCCACGGCCGATGCCTCGTCCTGCGCCGGTCACTATGGCTACTCTACCGTCAAGCCTCTCAGTCATTGGCAATCTCTTCGCGTGTGGTCTTTCTCAGAACACCGGCAACTGCAGGGCGATTCTCGTGGTTTACGGTCGTTTCGGCGGTCGCCTCTACGACCTACATGTAGATCCCGGCAGAAACGTTCAACACCTGTCCCGTGATGAAAGCCGCGTCATCCGAAGCGAGAAAGAGGACCGGCCTGGCGGCGTCCTCGGGAGTCATGGGCTTGACCTGCAGAAGCACCAGGTCCCTCACTTTCTTCGGTATACCCACCGCTTCTCCGCCGACCTCTTCCTGCTGTGTCTCCTTTTCCCCGGTCAGCCGTGTGTCTACGAAGCCGTATGCAATGACATTGCAGGTTACGCCGAATCTTCCCCACTCCCTGGCCACGGTCTTGGTCAGCCCGATGAGCCCTGACTTCGCGGCCGAATAGTTGATCTGGCCGATGTTTCCCATCAGACCTGCTATTGATGCCACGTTTATTATCCTGCCATTGTGTCCTTCCTTCATCATGTGCCTGGAGGCCGCCCGTATGCAGTTGAAGGTGCCCTTGAGGCTGATGTCAACACATATGTCCCATTGAGCGTCCGTCATCTTGTGCACGAGGGCGTCTCTGGTAAGCCCGGCATTGTTCACCAGAATATCTATCGCGCCGAAGTGCTCGGCCGCCCGGTCCATGACTCTCAGACAGTCGTCCGGGTTCCTCACGTCACAGGGAGAGCCGTCGGCTCTGCCTCCGGCCGCTCGTATTTCGTTCACCACCTCCAGGAGAGGTTCCTCATCGATGTCGGTCACGAAAACGGCGGCATCCTCTCTGGCGAAGAGCAGAGCATCAGCTCTGCCTATTCCGCGTGCCGCCCCGGTCACCACGGCTGCTTTTCCGTCGAGCTTTCCCATGTTTACCTCCTTGTAACTCGTTCTTCTCAATCACTTCGCGCTTCGTGTGGGCAGAGCAACGAGTGCTGAACCCGGAGTCGTCCTCTCTCCCTTACCGTTTTCTACCCAGATCTCGCACTCAACCATATGATCATCACCGTCCACGTGTTTCCCGGTCACCTTGCCTCTGCACCACCAGGTCTCCCCATCCAGGGGCTCATCAATCGTCTTCATCTTCCGGGGGTAGTCCATTCCACGGTACTGGCAGGACATCTTCTTGAGCCTTCCCTCTCCTCCGATCCAGTCGGTCATCAACTGCCCCAACCAGGCTCGTTTCAGCGCACCATGTACTATGGGAGCCCCTACGCCCATGGTTGTTGCGAAATCATCCTCATAGTGTAGAGGGTTGAAGTCCCCGGTTGCCCCTGCCCATTGTACCAACATGCGAGTTGTGGCGATCTTGGCCAACGGGGTAATCTCGGAACCCACCTCTACGTCTTCATAGTAGATTTGCTCAGTCATGTCTCCTCCGATACTGCAGATACTGCGATGAAAACAGGCTAGAACTGGATCAAGGTCGCCCGGCTCCTGAGCACCACAGCGCCCTTCTGGTTGACATAAGTGATCTCCGCGGTGGTGAACATGGTTCTTCCCAGTCTGGTGTCCCGCTCACTTATGCCGGCAATCATCGGTGTTGCAGTGAGCACATCGCCAGCACCGATGGACTCACCGAACTCGAACTCAACTCCGCCGTCCAGGATTCTGGGTGGTGCACCGGCCTTGACAAGAGACTCGAAGAGCTTCTCTGTGGGCCGCCCAACCTGTACTGGCCAACCGGCAAACCCGGGAGGAGCCAGCAATCGGCCGTGCTCACTGCCGGCGGCAGAATCCGGGTCGTTGTAGAGAGGATTGGCATCACCGATGGCCTGTGCATACCGCTGGATTGCCCCTTCCTCGACCTTGAAGACAATGGGCTCCGAGGGCACACCTATCAACTTCTTGAGCATATCTGTGATAAGACTGCCTTCAGCCATAGCTATCCTCCTTGATGTAGTCTGCCCTATAGTCCTACGATGGCAACACTAACGATGTTCATGGCGGGGAAACCGCCCATGTTGTGTGTCAACCCCAGGCGGGGATTCTTTAGCTGTCGTTCCGGAAGCTGCGCCTTCCCCTGCAGTTGCTTGTACATCTCGTAGATCATCCTTAGCCCGGAGGCACCTATAGGGTGTCCGAAGCACTTCAGTCCTCCATCGGGTTGTATAGGCTGTGGACCGTCAAGGTTGAAGCGACCGGCCTCTATGTCCTCTTTGACCTTACCCCTTGGACTGAACTGTAGGTCCTCCATGGTGACGGCCTCGGTTATAGAGAAGCAGTCGTGAACCTCGGCCATGCTTATCTCATCACGCGGGTTCTTGATTCCTGCCTCCTCATAGGCCATGATGCCGGCACGGTAGCCGGTCTCAACATGAGCGCCGTCCCACTTTGTGTACATCAACTCCTCGCCGGAACTCAGGGCAACCTGCAGCGCTTTGACATAGATGGGGTCAGGTCGATAGTTCTTGGCCACTTCCGCTCTTGTTATGATCGCCGCTGCTGAGCCATCGCTGACGCCGCAGCAATCAAAGAGCCCGAGCGGCCAGGCGATGATAGGTGCATTCAGTATCTGTTCTTCGGTCACCTCGCGACGCAAGTGAGCCTTGGGGTTCCTCGCTCCGTTGAAGTGGCTCTTGGCCGACACCTTGGCGAGCATCCTCTTGCCTTCCTCCGGGCTGAGTCCATATACAGAGAAGTAGCGGGTTGCCATCATAGCAAAGGCGCCGGGAGCGGTCAGCTTGGGCATGATCAGTGCGCTCTTTGTCCCCATCAGTCCGGGCCCGCCCGGAAGCCCGCCGTATCCGGTGTCCTTGAGTTTCTCAACACCCAGAGCCAGCGCAACATCATAAGCGCCTGAAGCCACGCCGTAGCAGGCGCCCCTGAAGGCTTCTGTGGCGGTAGCACAGAAGTTCTCGGTCCTGGTGACAGGGATGAACGGTAGCTTCAGTGCCTGGGCCATCGAGGTGGCACCTTTGCCTACGCTCTGCTCCTCAAAATGCACGCCAAACCAGGCTGCATCTATGTCCCTCTTCTCTATCCCCGCATCCTCGAGACACTCGACGAAGGAATCCACCATAAGGTCATCCGCGCTCTTGTTCCACAACTCCCCGAACTTGGTGCAGCCCATCCCTATGATAGCGACTTTGTCTTTTATGCCTTCTGCCATCTTGCTTCCTCCCTATGCATTATCGTTGCTTCCGGCTGTGCTCAGGCACGTACCGGCATTGCCTTCCATGAATAACCGTGAACTCCGCTTGACTCGTCGAAGTACCGCTTCCGGAAGGTCATCTCCACGGGCATGCCCACTTTGACGGAGTCCAGGTCACAGTCGGCAAAGTCAAACCAGAATCTGCCACCGCTGTCGAAGTCGACCAGTCCATATATGGAGGGCGGGTCTACGCTTGCCGCCAGATTGTCGCCGGTGTAGGTGAACACGACGCCCTGCCTATCGGAGAACCGGTACTCTTCCATCCGGTCAATGACTCCGCAGTCCGGGTTGACGCACACTCTCTGATACGGATACTGGGGCGTGCCGCATGCCAGGCACTTCGAGCCGCAGAGAGCCAGAACCGCCTTGCGCTCTCTGAACAGCGCGGACATCGGTGTGCGAACGCTTATCTCGCCGCGCATACCCAGGTCCATGGGCGCCAGGTTCCTGAAGGCAAGATACTTCTCGTAGCTGGCGAGTTCTTTCTTAGAGCCGAGGTGCTGTTTTACTGCCCTCCTGCCCGGAATGCCCCCGATCTCATCAGTGACCCGGAAGAAGAGGGCGTCGCTGCCGTTACCAAATCCTGCAACAAGTATCTTGTCGCCGGGCTTTGCCTCCTCGAGTGCTGCCACCAGCATCATAAGTGGTGATGCTGACCCGGTGTCGCCCACAGTGCTGAGCAATGTGTCTTGAAGCTGACCCGGTTCAGCACCCAGTCGTTTCGCTATGGTGCTGTGCTCTCGTGCGTACAGGCCCGGGTAGATTATCTTGGCGAACTCCTCAATTCTGATGTTGTACTTCTTCAGCAGTCCCGATATCGCCTCCGGGAGGAACTTGCCATATCCGGAGTCACGGATGAATCTGTCCTCCCAGGCATGCTCGAATCTCTCACCGTCTGCCCTCCAGCGATCCGGGAAATCGTAGGACACGGAATACGAGCCTTCAAATACGGCGATTACGTTCTCGGCTCCTAGGAGTAGCGCGGCAGCACCGTCGCCGTAGAGATACTCCTGAGGACTTCCCGGTTTGCTCAAGCGGCAGTCGGAAGCACACACGAGAACGCTGGTTGAAGTCCCTCCCTTGACGGCGTCAAGCGCGGCAAGCAGGGCGCCCGTCCCTGACTTCGTCGAGCCTGTAAAGTCGGCAGTCCTGATGCTCGACTGGAGATCAAGGGCAGTGGCTACCAGTGCTGAGTTCTGTCTCACCATGTAAGGTTGGCTGGTGGTGGCAAGATACAGCCCGTCAATCGTCTCCCGGTTCAGACCTCCGAGGCAATCGACACCCGCTGCAACTGCCATGCTGAGGGCATCCTCATCGTGACTGGCCACCGCGGTTTCGCCCGGAGGAGGAAACGTCCCCAGGAATCCGACTGCGGAGAAGATCGTGCTGTGGTTCAAACGGTATCGCGGAATGTAAGCTCCATAGGATGTTAAGCCGACCATTGTTTACCTCCTGATACTAGGAATCTGCCTTGCAGACCGTGCCGACGGTGCACCTGCAAGCGCAACACCGTCTATGCCAAAACCTTCTTCACCCTCTTGAGCGCCCAGTCGATCTCGCGTTTGGTTATTGTCAGTGGAGGAGCGAAACGGATGGTATGCTCGTGAGTCTGGTTGCAGAGTATCCCTTCGTCGATCAGCCTGACAACGAAGGGTCTGGCACCGCCGAGTTCGTGGTTTAGTTCGACGCCTTTGAGCAATCCTCGGCCCCTGATCTCCTTGATATGCGGGCTCTTGAGCTTCTCCAGTTCAGTCTGGAAGTAGTTGCCCATCTCAAAAGCTCTTTCTGCGAGGTTCTCGTCCTGGATCAGTCTGAGGGCTGCCAGGGCAGCGGCACTATCTATGGGGTGGCATTGGAAGGTGCTTCCGTCCTCGGGATACTCCAGAACACCCGCCACCTTGTCATTGCAGACGGCCGCTGACACCTGTCCGGGGCCTCCGCCCAGGAACTTGCCGAGAATCAGGATATCAGGCTTTGCATCCTCGTATTGGTGTGCAAACCGCTTGCCGCAGCGACCCAGCCCTGTCTGAATCTCATCCCAGATGAGGAGCACATCGTGCTTCTGACATATACGCCTGGCACCGCTTAGGTAGCCATCCGGGGGAACGATTATTCCCCCCTCCCCCTGGATAGGTTCAGCGATAAAGGCAACTGTGTTGGGAGTGATGGCCTTCTCCAACGCCCCCAGGTCGCCATAAGGAATCAGAGTGAACCCGGGGGTCAGCGGGCCGAAATACCTCTTGTATTTGTCATGGCTGGAAGCCGAAATCACGGTGATGGTACGTCCGTGGAAGTTGTTGTCGCACATGATGATCTGGGCCGTATCAAGGGGGATGCCTTTGGTCTTCTTTCCCCAGGTCTTGGCAGTCTCCACCGCTTCCACGACCGACTCAAGCCCCAGCGCATCACCGCTGTCCTTGCATGTATAGCCCCACTTCCTTGCGATCTTGATCGCTCTTTCCACCGCCTCGGCCCCGGTGTTGATCGGCAAGGCCTTTGACATTCCGCAGAACTCCACCAGTTCCTTGGCAAACAGGGGAGCCACGTCATTGTAGAAAGCATTGGAGCCCGGCCAATATCGGCGTGCCTGTCTGATGAAGGCCCGTTGAATGTCCCTGTGGCAGTGGCCTCCGCCCAGAGCCGAATAGCAGCTGAGCATTTCCATCTTCTTCTCGCCCTCGGGGTTCCAGACCCAGACTCCTCTTGCCCTTGCATAGACGAACCCATGAGGCTTGTAGGTCTGTACGATGTACTTCTCATGCATATCGATTGCTTCTCTGGATGTTCCGACGCTCCACTGTCTTTCAGTCATGATCCTCCTTCGTCCTTGTTCTCTTTCAAGTTGCGCTCGGTGGGACTGCCGATGTGCTCACACCCGCCTTCAGGCTCACGCTTATGATAGCAGGAGGCGTGCTGTCCGATCTCAAGGCCGATCCGGAACGCCTTCTCGTTCAACTCGGGGTTCTTCTCATCGAACTCCTTGCTGATGACCTGTATCACCGACTCCGGTTGCACTATCCGGGTCGCGGCCACAACGGTGCCCAGCATCACCATATTGGCGAACTGGCTTCTGCCGAAGCTCTCCACAGCCTTCTCCGCAGCATGTACCGAGAGTGTTCTTAGATCTTCGCGGCCCTGTCTGCAGTTGACGAACCCCGGGTCGCAGAAGATCAGCGCTTCCGGATCAGCCGCAGGGGCGTACCTGTCGTAGCTATCCTGGCTCAGAAGTATCAGGGTGTTCGGGCTTAAGACGGCCGGGAAGTCGATCTTCTCATCCGAGATCACTACCTCCGACTCCGATAGCCCGCCGGTGACCTCGCCGCCGTACGATGCCGAACTGGACACTTCCCTGCCGTCGAGGACTGCCGCCATAGCCAGAATCCTGCCCATCACTCCCAGCCCCTGGCCGCCCTTGCCAGAGAAGATCGCTTCCATCCGCATCTCTACTGCTCCTCCGACAGGAACCTTACATACTCGCTAGCACTCTGGAAACTCCCGAAAACGATCTTGCCCTCCAGTTCGTTCATACTTAGACCTCTGGCCTTCTCCTTTGATAAGTAGTGTTCCTTCTGCAAGGCGATCATGCGCGAGGCAGTCGAAGACTCGTTCCTCACCCCGTACTGTCGGGGGCATTGGCTGACAACCTCCATGAATCGAAAGCCATCCGACGCAAGCATGTTCTCTATCCCCTTCTTCAGGAGATGGGGATATGCTGTCGGATATCTACTGGCATACTTTGCCCCGACACTCAGAACCAGCTTCATCATGTCGAACGGTTGGTCATGATTGCCGTCGAGAGTGGTGGATGTCTTCGACTCCAGGGGCGTGGTGGGCCCGACCTGTCCGCCGGTCATTCCGTAGAGGAAGTTGTTGAGGCAGAAGACAGCGATGGGGATGTTCTTTCTGATAGCATGGATGAGATGATTGCCGCCGATCGATGCGAGGTCACCGTCGCCGCCTATAGTCACCACCTCGAGTTCGGGGTTGGCCAGCTTCAGACCGATGGCTGCCGGGATCGCCCTGCCATGAGCCGTATGGAAGTTATCAGCCCTGAAGTAGTTGTTGGGTACCCAGGCGGAGCAACCGATGCCTGCGGTAAAGGAGTAGTCATCCAGTCTGTTGCCCAACTCGTCTATCGCCCTCAGGAAGCAGTTGATGAAGATCTCATAGCCACAGCCAGGACAGAAGGTTGTTCGTTCCTGTCTCAGGTACAGCTTTCTTAGCTCGCGGACATTCATTCTACCATACCCCTTTCAGCAGGTACCCGAGAATTCTTCTGGGGTCGATGATCTGCCCGTTGGGCTGGGGTAGGGGCACGACCTCCCTGGCGATGCTCTGGCTGATAACATGAGACATCTGCCCCTGGCTCATCTCGGGAACTACGAATGTCTTGACAGCCCTGGAGAGTTCTATGATCCTATGTGCGGGGAAGGGATAGACGATCCTGGGCCGCAGAAGGCCGACGGGTCTTCCCGACCTACGCGCCTCCTTAACTGCCCATTTGGCCGAACGTCCCACAGTTCCGAAAGCGACGACCACGACCTCTGCGTCATCCAGGAACAGCTCTTCGCAATCCACAAGCTCTTCCCGATGGGAGAGTATCTTGCGGTCAAGGTAGAACACCAGATTCTCCTGAACCGACGGGTCCGCGGTCGACCTCTTTCCCGACCGATCGTGAGTGGAGCCAGTTGCCTGGAGGTTTTCGCCATCACCGAACCGGGGCATTGATGGCGCGGCAAGATCGGCGGTGGGGCCGAACGCCGGTTCTCCGGGAACATAGATCCTGTCGTAGACTCTTATCCGTTCGCCGATCTCGACCTTCTCTGACAGATGGCTTAGATAACCATCGGAGAGAAGGATAACCGGAACCCTGAATCTCTCGGCGAGGTTGAAGGAGTGAATCGTCAGGTCGAAGACTTCCTGGACCGACTCGGGATACACGACGATCCTCTGTACGCCGCCGTGGGATCCATATCTCGCCTCTATCATGTCCATCGCAGCAGGCCTTGTCGCCTGGCCGGTTGATGGACCCGCTCTCTGGACGTTGACGATGACACAGGGCACTTCA
Organism: Dehalococcoidia bacterium; assembly: GCA_046496625.1. Lineage (GTDB taxonomy): Bacteria > Chloroflexota > Dehalococcoidia > GIF9 > AB-539-J10 > RBG-13-51-36. The sequence goes on from JAWOGR010000032.1 coordinate 26,056, forward strand.
GCCATGTCTGCCAGACTCAAGCCTTCCTGCATCAGGGCGAAGCCTGGCCCTGAAGTGGCGGTCATTGCCTTAAGGCCGGCCCAGGCAGCACCCATGACCATGAAGATAGAGGCGATCTCGTCTTCGGCCTGGATGAACTTCCCCCCCACCCCCTTCATTCTCCTGCTCATCTCCTCCAGGATCTCATTAGCGGGGGTTATCGGGTAGCCCGCGAAGAAGCGACAGCCTACTGCTAATGCCGCTTCCACTATTGCATCGTTGCCTGTCATGAAGTATCTACCGGGTGTCAGGAGGCTGTTCACTTCCTTCCAGCCACCGCGAGCCTCGCTCTGAGTGGTTTTGGCTCTCTCGTCCGCCACTAGCTTTGAGAAGACCTGGTCCGGAAGCGAATCAAGACTGATCGCTCCCGGACAATGGAGCTCACACAGACCACACCCGGTACACTTATCAGCATCGACAACCTGCTTTGTCTTGAGTCCCGCTGCGCCGATCTCTGCGGAATCCTGGAAGACATGCTTGGGGCACACGTCCAGGCAAAGGTTGCAGCCTCTACACAGGGACTGGTCTATAGTTATGACATGCGACATTGACAATCCTCTGAGTCTGAATCTTCGTATCTGCGACGATACCTCTGGAGAGACCGAAGGCTTTGATGAGGAAGACTTGCCATTTTGAAGAAAAAGATATTATATACTGAAGAGACCTCTTTGAAAAGGAGATGATGGATGAAGGACAAGATTAGCTACCCTGAGTTCGTCGGTCTCTGCCGGGGTAATCGGAAGCTCCGCCTGACCGACAGAGAGAAAGCCAGAGTGACACAGTCCAGAGGAGCTTTTGAGGAGATTCTTGGAGCGGATGAGACCGAGCCACGCTACGGGATCAACACAGGCGTGGGGGCACTTCTGAAGAGGCGCGTTCCATTTAGCCGTATGAGGGAGTTTCAGAAGAGGCTCATTATGAGCCATGCCTGTGGCGTTGGGCCGCCACTGGAGAGGGACATAGTGAAGGGGATGATGCTCCATATGATCCTGAATCTGAAGAAGGGGTACTCGGTGATAAGGACTCCCACCGTGGAGCTTCTGGTCGAGATGTTCAACCGTGATATCATCCCCCGGGTTCCTGCGAAGGGATCATTGGGTGCCAGTGGGGATCTCATCCCTCAGGCGCACATTGCACTGGCTCTCATCGGAAAGGGCGAAGTGATCGTCGAGGACGGTTCGACCATGCCGGTGGCATCTGCCTTTCAGAAGCACGGGTTACAGCCTGCTGAACTGGAAGCCGGCGAAGCGATTGCCCTTCTGAACGGCACGAGTATGATGACCAGCTATCTTGCTTTCCTCGTCTATCAGACCGACATACTGGTTGACACAGCAGATGTTGCAGCAGCTTCGAGCGCAGCGATTCTAGGTTGTGACCTCCGGTCATATGAGGATGGGCTTCAGAGCTTGAGGCCCCATTCCGGCCAGATACTGACCGCTGCAAGGTTGAGGAGCATACTGGGGGAGAGAAGAGCGCAGAGGAAATCCTCTTCTCTGCAGGATGCGTATTCTCTGAGGTGCATACCCCAGGTGCATGGCGCGCTCAGGGAGACGCTCTTTAGAGCACGGGATGTTGTCAACACCGAGATCAACTCCTTCGGAGGCAACCCGTTGATACTCTTCGAAGGCAGGCAGCCGAAGATGCTCGAGGGTAGCGGCAACTTCCATGGTCAGATTCTGGCTCAGACCGCTGACAGCCTGTCCATCGGCCTGTGCGGTCTGGCCGGTATTTCAGAGAGAAGGATCGAGCGACTCCTTAACGAGAAGCTGTCCGGCCTGTCTCCCTTCCTGGCAAAAGGAGGAGGTCTCAACACCGGGCTTATGATCGCTCAGTATGCGGCAGCAGCGCTGGTGTCGGAGAACAAGACACTGGCCCATCCGGCTTCGGTGGACTCCATCTCGGTTTCAGCAGGTCAGGAGGATTTCGT
>JAWOGR010000105.1:0-30999 GCA_046496625.1 Dehalococcoidia bacterium
CTGAAGTCATCAAGCATGGCCTGATCCTCGATGAGGAGTTTTTCTTGTTCTTGGAGTCCAACGCAGAGCGGCTCAGGTCGCTGGAGCCGTAGGTGCTTACGCAGGCCATTGTCCGTAGCAGGGCGATCAAGGCCGGGGTGGTGAGCCAGGACGAGAAGGAGAGGGAGGGCAGGCGTACGATCCTGAACTTCGGACACACGATAGGCCACGGTCTCGAAGCTGCGACCGGATATCAGAGCTTCCTCCACGGGGAAGCCGTGGCCATCGGCATGATGGGCGCTGCCATGCTCAGCCGGCGACTGGGACTCCTGTCTTCGGTAGCGGTGGAACGGCAGCAAGCCCTGTTGGACGGGTTCGGGTTACCCACGTTGTTGAGCGCTACTGCCCTGAGGACGCAGCGATCGCCTTCACCCTCGTCATCGCGAGCAACATCATCCCTGTCATTGCGAGCGATGCGAAGCAACCTCACGGTGAGCATAGAAGGGATAACCAGGGCTATGGAGCTGGACAAGAAGAAGAGGGGTAAGACGATCCGCTGGGTGCTCCTGGAGGATATCGGCAGAGCGGTGATCCGTACCGATGTGCCTCAGGAAGAAGTGCTGGCAGTCCTTCACGAACTGGCGGAGTCGTGAGGATAAGATCGGTGTCTTGATGGGCAGGATGAGTTGCAGTACGGCTCGGTTATGCCTGTGCTGCGGGGAGTCCTGTACTGCTCGGAGAATCGGAGGTCGTATATGGATGAGCTTCTGCGAATGGGGAAAGAGGCCGTGGCATCACAGCCTTTCAGCGCCCTTATCGGCGCTGAACTGACAGGCCTATCTCCCGGGCAGGCTGAACTGAGGGTCCCTATCACACCTCAGTTAAGACAGCAGCACGGTTTCGTGCACGGAGGCGTCATCAGCTATGCCGCGGATAACGTGCTCACCGCCGCAGGTGCCAGCGTGCTCGGCCCGGCGATCGTCACCTCGGAGTACAAGATCAACTATCTCAGGCCCGTGGTGGGGACGGGTTTGGTCGCCAGGGCAACGGTCGTTCACTCCAGCAGGTCGCAGGCCGTCTGCCGTTGTGACGTCTTCATGGTCGAGGAGGGGGGCACGGAGGTTCTATGTGCTGCCGCCCAGGGCACCATCGCCAGGATCGGGCAACCATCCGGATCTCAGTCCTGAATGCGTATGGATTGGCAGTGTTCATCTGAGATCATTGGCTGCGACTCCTGTAGGTTCTGCGATTGAAAGGGCGTCCTGCATAGGCTATAATTGCGAATCTACTGAGGTACAATATCGTTGCTTAAGAACCACAATTGCGGTGAACTGGGTGAAAGGCATGCAGGACAGGAGGTCACTCTGGCCGGCTGGGTGCACCGGCGTCGCGACCATGGTGGCAAGGTGTTCATCGACCTGCGCGACCGCGAGGGGATCGTTCAGGTGGTTTTCAACCCCCAGGTCTCGGAAGAAGCATGCCGGCTCGCCGGTTCGCTTCGCAGCGAGTTCGTGATTCAGGTCCGGGGAGAGGTCGTGCCGCGTCCCGGAGGGACGCAGAATCCGAAGCTGAGCACCGGGGGCGTCGAGGTCGTGGCCACAGATCTTGTTATCCTCAATCCGTCGAAGACGCCACCCTTCTACATAAGCGAAGACGAGGACGTGGAGGAGTCGCTTTGCCTCAAGAACCGTTACCTGTACCTGAGAAGAGAGCGCATGAAGGACAACCTGCTCCTCCGGCACAGGATGATCAAGTTCATCCGTGATTTCCTCGACACTAAGGGGTTCGCCGAAATCGAGACACCTATTCTGATCAAGAGTACACCGGAAGGAGCGCGCGACTACCTTGTGCCTAGCCGGGTCAACCCCGGCAAGTTCTATGCCCTTCCGCAGTCTCCGCAGCAGCTCAAGCAGATTCTCATGGTGGCCGGGTTCGACAGGTACTTCCAGATAGCGCGTTGCTTCAGGGATGAGGATCTGCGGGCGGACCGCCAGCCTGAGTTTACCCAGCTTGACCTGGAGATGAGCTTCGTCGAAATGGACGACATACTGCACCTCATGGAGGAACTGTTTGTCTCGCTGGTTGAGGCCACCAGGCCTGAGTTGAGCGTGCTGAAGCCCTTCCCCCGTCTTACGTACGTGGAGGCGATGGATAAGTACGGTACGGACAAGCCCGACATCAGGTTCGGCATGCAGATCAGCGATGTATCCGACATCGCAGCCACCACCGACTTCCAGGTTTTCCGCTCCGTGCTTGAGAACGGTGGTAGAGTGAAGGGGATATCCGTTCCCGGTTGCAGTCACTATACCCGCCACCAGGTAGATGAACTGATCGATCTGGCAAAGGGTTGCGGCGCCCGTGGCCTGACTACCGTGGCCTTTACCGGGGAGACGATGAGCCCGGACGGAGTGAAGTCGGCGGCCGCCAAATACCTGGAGCCACGGCATTTCGGGGAGATGGCCGGGAGGTTCGAAGCCGGGCCGGGCGACCTCTTGCTTATCGTGGCTGACAGGTTGGAAGTAGTGAACAGAACACTTGATGAACTGCGCCGGGAGATGGCACGCAGGCTCAACTTGGCCGATCCCGCACTGCTGGCCTTCGCTTTCGTGGTTGACTTCCCGCTGCTTGAGTGGAGCGAAACGGCCGGACATTGGGACACCATGCACCATCCCTTTACCTCGCCGCGGGAGGAGGATCTGCCGTTTCTGGAGACACAGCCGGCACGGGTCTACGGTCAGCACTACGATGTCGTTTGCAACGGCTGTGAACTGGGCAGCGGCAGCATCAGGGTTCACAACCGCGAGCTTCAGGAGAGGATATTCAGTCTCCTCGGTTATGTCAAAGAGGAGGCGGAGAGCCGCTTCTCGGGCCTTCTGGAGGCACTGGAATACGGCGCGCCGCCCCACGGCGGAATAGCCATAGGTCTCGACCGCCTGGTTATGCTTTTCGCCGGAGAGCAGAGCATCAGGGAAGTCATAGCATTTCCGAAGAACCAGAACGCCGTGGATGTCATGCTGGGCAGCCCTTCCTATGTCGATACCAATCAGCTCGACGAACTCAACCTCAAGCTGAAGCACGAAATCGTGCGGCAGGATGAGAAGGAGCATGGTGTATGAAGGTTAACAGAGAGAATCTGGAGAACTGCCAGGCGGTTCTCACGATTGAGGCTGAGGCCGGTGAGCTTGATGAGTCGATGGATGCGGCGTATCGACACCTCGTAAAAAGGGTATCCATACCGGGCTTCCGCAAGGGCAAGGCGCCGCGCGCCATTCTTGTGCAGCACATCGGAAGGCAGAGTCTGCTGGAGGAGGCAACCGAGCATCTTGTACCCGAGCTATACAGACAGGCGATCGAGTCCGAGGAACTCCAGCCTGTTGCCAGGCCGGAAGTGGAGATCACGCAGATCGAGCCCCTGGTATTCAAGGCTGTGGTGCCTCTTAGGCCTGAGGTCAAGCTCGGTGACTACCACGGCATGAAGCTGGAACCCGCTCCCGCGGTGAAGATCGGCAAGAAGGAGGTCACCGCTGCCCTGCAGGGGTTTCGCGAGGGGCAGGGCACTTGGGTGCCCGTTGATCGGCCGGCTAAGTCGGGCGATCTGGTTACCATGGATGTTGAGGCCAGTGTGGAGGACAAGCCCTGGCTGAGCCGCAAGGGTGTCGTGTATGAGATGGACGAGGACTCGCGTTTTCCCGTTCCCGGGTTTACTTCTCAACTGCAGGGCGCGGAGAAGAACAAAGAGATGGCCTTCACCCTGCCCATACCTGAGGACTATCCGATCAAGGACATCTGTGGCAAAGAAGCATCCTTCAAGGTCACAATAGGCGAGACCAAGGAGAGGGAACTGCCCGAACTGGATGATGAGCTGGCCAGGAGCGCCGGCTATGATAGCCTTGCAGACATGAAAGAGAAGGTAGCTGCCGATCTGAAAGTTCAGACTGAAGCCAGGAGGAACTCCGAGCAGCGGCAGAAGGCGCTCGATGCCCTGGTCGATATCAGCGAGGTCAGCTATCCGCCCGTATTCGAAGAGGAAGAGATCGCCGGTATCCTCAAGGAAGAGGCGCGCCGCCTTGGTTTCACCGAGGTAGAGGAGTATCTGAAGGTCAGGAACAAGACGGAGGAAGAACTCAAGGAGGAGATCGGTCCCGTAGCCAGGAAGCGGCTGGTTCAGGGGCTGGTTCTGGATAAGCTGGCCGAAGAGGAGAAGATTGAAGTCGACTCATCAGAGGTGGATAACAGAGTAGGTGAAATCGCGGGTGGCGTTGAGGACCAGGAGAAGGCCGAGCAGTTCTTCTCACATCCCCAGATCAGGCAATCGATTGAACACTCTCTGCTAACGCAGAAAACGCTGGACCGATTGCTGGAGGTGACAGCCGGCAATGCAGAGGCCAGGACAAAGGAGGAATGATGGAAACAGTATCGCAAGTCATAATCCCTACGGTGACCGAGAGCAGTGCTCGCGGTGAGCGTATCTTCGACATATACTCGCTTCTGCTCAGGGAGAGAATCGTCTTCCTGGGCACTCCCATCAACGATCAGATAGCCAATCTGATCATCGCTCAGCTTCTCTACCTGGAGAGAGAGGATCCCGAGAAGGACATAAATCTGTATGTCCATTGTCCCGGTGGCATTATCAGCGCGGGCCTGGCTATCTACGACACAATGCAGATTCTGCGCTGCCCTGTCTCGACGATCTGTGTCGGACTGGCGGCCAGCATGGGGACCGTGCTCCTCTGTGCGGGAACGAAAGGCAAGAGGTACGCTCTGCCCAACTCGACTATACATCTGCACCAGGCAGTCGGTGGTGCTCAAGGGCAGGCGGCGGACATCGAGATCGCCGCCAGGGAGATCATGAGAATCCAGGAGGTGATACGCAATATCATAGCCAATCACACCGGTCAGCCGGTAGACAAGATCGCCCACGATGTCGATAGGGACTTCTACCTGAACGCTGAACAGGCGGTCGAGTACGGCATCGTCGATGAGATACTCAAGAAACCGCCCAAGAAGGGCTCATGACGCGCCTTGCTCCTGCTGCCCGCCGGACCGGCCTGTCCTGGCGGAGTCTACTCAGATAAGGGTGTTCTGCGAGCGGAGGCGGTAGCATGATAGTCGGAGTGCTGGACTATATGGGAGCGATCGCGTTGGCTTATGCCGCGGGAGAACCGTACGGCGGCCTGGGCAGAGGCGGACTGATCACAGTGATAATAGTCTCAGTGATTGCCATCGTCACCTTCTGGTGGATATTCCGCGAGACCGGAAAGCGCGAGTAGACCACAGGCTGATACGGCAGATCAACCCTCCCTGCCTGAAACGGCTCTCGTTTACCGACTGACAGTTGATATCTGACTGCTGACAGCCGGCCGCTGAAGACTGACTGCTTCCTGCTGATGGCTGACTGTGGACCGCTGATGGCTGATAACTGATTACAGACCGCTGACATCCCTGTGTAACTGTGAGTCCCGACCTATCAGGGCGAAGAATCTCCACTCGGCTCAGGGCGAACTATCCGACGAGTGGCCCAGCACCGTCTTCCTTATCCTGGCCCATGTGCTGGAGAGGTGAGCGGTGTAGCCGGACTTCCGTCCGAAGACCGTGCCTCTGGACAGAGATTCGAGGAAGTCCCGGGGCCCGTCGAACTCCTCCATCTCCACGTATGCCCGGCCGATTTCCTGCGCGGTATGGGCATCGCTGCCGGCGCTGGCAGCCTTGCCTTGTTCGAGGGCCAGTTCCCGTGCTCTTGCAATGTCGCGGGAGAGCGCGGTGCGTGAGTTGAAGGCCTCGATGATATCCACCCGGGATAGAACATCCGGCGAGGTCAGCCTGGTGGTGTTAGTGAAGGGTGGCCTGCCGAACGGATGGGGAATGGCGACCAGGCCGCCCTGCGTCCTGATGCGCGATATCGTCTCCTGAGGAGACAACCCCGGTGGGACTCTCTCACTAAGAAAGAGCCCCATTATCTCGCCGGCTGGCGTCTGGACCTCCTCGGCCACGATCACCTTGAACGGTGCCATTTCCCTCAGCTTCATGGCACCATCAATCGTATTGTGGTCGGCCACCGCAACACAGCCTATGCCTATCTTCAAGCAGCGCTCGACTATTTCATCCAGAGATGTGAAACAGTCTATGGAGTAGCATGTGTGGATGTGCAAATCTGCTCTTATCAACAGGCTGACCAGTACCTTCCTTAAGCAGCCCTGATTATACCAGATTCGGCCAGGATTACCCCGTGACTTTGGGGCGCGGCCGGCATTATCGGGGTGGCCGAGTCGGCCAGGGTCTCATAGCAGCATCTGTCAGCCGCTGTTAGCCGGCCTTTTCCTGGTACTCGCCGGTGCGGGTGTTGACTTTGATGACGTCGCCTGTGCTTATGAAGAGGGGAACCTGGACGGTTGCCCCCGTTTCCAGTTTGGCAGCCTTGGTGCCCGCTGTAGCCCTGTCCCCCTTGAATCCGGGATCTGTCTCCGTAACCCGAAGCTCCACGGAAATGGGCATCTCCACAGCCACCGTCTCTCCTTTGGCGGTCAGGACCTCCAGCACCATCCCCTCTTTGAGATAGGCTACGCCTTCTCCTATCTGGACAGCGGTCAAGACGAACTGGTCGTAGCTCTCGTTGTCCATGAAATTGTAGAGGTCGCCGTCGTTGTAGAGGTACTGGACGGGACGGTGCTCCAGGAAAACCGGCGTGACTTTGTCCCCCGACTGGAGATTGCGCTCAGCGACGTTCCCCGTGCGGGCATCGCGGAGCCTCAGCTTAATCACAGGTTGCCTCTGCTGCATCTTGACATGCTGGTATTCGATGACTGTATAAATGCCGCCATCCATCTCTATGGTGGCTCCCTTTCTCAGTTCTCCGGCATCGATCATGTGGTATCCTCCCTGTTTAGCATTCAGCGCTCGGTATTCAGTTGTCAGCCATCAGCCGGGTGCATCCGACCTCGTTGCCCGCCGTAATCCAAAGGTCGCTGAGCGCTGACAGCTACAGGCTATGCTTTTGTGCTCTCGTGAGAACTCTCGCCTTTCCGTCCTCCAGGACTACGATGTCCTCGATCCTGACACCGCCTTCTCCCGGCAGGTAGATTCCGGGCTCAATGGTGAAGACCATGTCGTTCGAGAGAGTGCCGTTGGATGACGGGCCTACAGTGGGCAGTTCATGAACTGCCAGCCCGACGCCGTGTCCCAAACCGTGCCCGAAGTTGTCCCCGTAGCCGGCCTGTTCAATGACGCTGCGGGCCAGTCGGTCCACCTCTGCACCCTCCATGCCCGACCGCACTCCCTCGATGGCAGCGATCTGCGCCCTGAGCACTATATCATAGATCTTCTGCATGTTGTCGCCTGCTCCACCCAGGAACAGGGTGCGGGTGAGATCGCTGCAGTAGCCGCCGATCCTTGCTCCCATATCGATGACCACCGGCTGGCCGGTGCCCAACTTCTTGTCTGTCGGGCGGGCGTGTGGTAGGGCCGCGTTCGGACCCGAGGCAACGATGATCTCGAAAGCTACTCCCTCACTCCCTCCCTGGCGAAGGAGCTTCTCTATCTCCCATGCCGCCTGCTTCTCCGTCATATCGGGGTGTATCAGCCCCTTCGCTTCTTCGAGGGCGGCATCTCCTAGCTGAACAGCCTTAGTGATGAGCGCAAGTTCTTCAGGCTCTTTGACGGCGCGCAGACCCTCCACCAGGCCGTTGGCAGGAACGAATTCCAGGCCGATCTGTGCGGTCTTCATTGCTTGATTGAGCTTTTGATGACTATCGAATGATACGAAGTCCGCTTCGAATCCCAGTTTCTGCAGTCCCAGGTCGGACACAAGCCCCGGAAACCAATCGCCCAACTCCCTTTTGGTCTGAACGATGGTGAAGTCCGGTGACTCCGCCCTGGCCTGCTCGACGTAGCGGAAGTCGGTGGTCATAACGGCCTCTTTCGCCGAGACGAGCAGCCATCCTGAGGAGCCGGTGAATCCTGAAATGTAGCGACGGTTTTCCGGCTGGCATACAAGGATCCCATCGAGTTCCCTGTCCGCCATGGACGTTCGCAGCTTCTGCAGCCGGCTCATCCCCGTCTTCCCTTTCGGACTGCTAACCGTTGTTCCTTTCATCTTGCATATCCTTCCTTTTCTTGAGACAGACTGTGGGTGTGGCATATGCCACGCCCGTGCGAATCATACCACAGGCGGGTCACATCAGTATCACGTGGGTGATGCCGAAGCGGAGCATCACGTCCGACAATCTGAGGAAGACTCAGGGTAACAGCCTTAGTATCGTGTGGGCGATGCCGAAATAGAGCAGCACGCCGAATATGTCCATTACCGTCGTTATGAAGGGTGCGGACACAAGGGCCGGGTCGGTTCTGAGTCGACGGAAGAGAAAGGGTAAGGCGCCCCCTATCAGGGTTGCCATCACTGATATACCGAACAGGGTGGTGCTTACGATTATCGCTACCCGCAGGTCACCGCTGAGCATACGCGACCAGGCGAGGGTAATGGCGCCGAGTACAACGCCCAGGATGGCACCTATTCCTACCTCGCGCATGATGACAGATAGGGCTCTTCTCGGGTTCACCTCCCCGGTGGCCAGCCCGCGGATAACGACGGTGGCCGACTGTGCACCCACGTTCCCACCGGTGCCAATCAGTAGAGGGATGAATGCGGCCAGTATGAGTATCTCCCCGAGCAAATCTCCTTCTCCGGCGATGATGGAGCCGGTGATCGTGTTGACCACGATAAGCAATAGCAGCCAAGTGGCCCTCCGGCGTACTACGCTGAGGATGCGGCTGGCGAAGTAGCCTCGCTCGGTACCGGACACGGCACCGAAGCGGTAGATATCTTCGGTGGCCTCCCGCTCGACGATGTCGACTACGTCGTCGTAGGTGATGATACCGACGAGGCGCTGTTCCGCGTCGACCACGGGAATGGCCAGGAGTTCGTGCTCCCGGAGTTCCTTGGCCGCTTCCTCACGGTCGGTGTAGGTATATACGAATGGTGGCTCCGGAGTCATAATGTCGGACACCCTGGCGTCGGGATCGGCGATGACCATGTCCTTGAGTGAGATGGTACCTATGAGGTGACGTCGGCGGTCCATTACGTAGCATTCGTAGACTGTTTCGCGGTTGATGGCGAGGCGTCTGACTCTATCCAGGGCCTGTGAGACGGTCATGTCGCCGTGCAGGTCGACGAAGAGGGGAGTCATCTCACGTCCGGCTGTCCCATCCTCGTAGCCCAGCAAGCGCATGGTGAGGCGGCGCTGATCGGGTGAGAGTATCTGCAGGAGCCTTCGGGCTACCTTGGCGGGGACCTCGTCCAGCAACTCGGCTCTGTCGTCGGGAGGCATTGCTTCGAGAAGGCTTCTTGCTGCCTGGTCGCTGAAGGCCTCAAGAAGGAGGTTCTGCAGGGCGCCGTCCATCTCGTCAAAGACATCAACAGCGAGGTCCTTGGGGAGTAGGCGAAACGAGATGACAGCCTTGTCGGCCGGTGCGGCGGCCAGCAGATCCGCGATGCCGGAGGGGTCCAGAGTTGCCAGCCTCTCCCGCAACGCTCTGTACTGCCTGTTATCCAGGAGTTCCCTGAAGGTGTCTTCGTTGAGGGTCTCCTTCTGTTGCCTGTCCTGAGTATCCTCGCTCATGCTACTACAGAAACAAAAGGCCCCACGTCCGGTGGGACGTGGGGCGCATACGCCTTAATCAGTGGCGTTCTATGGCAAACCCCACCACCATCGAACGAAAACAGAAATCTGTTGCCGCTTATGATATGGATCCGGTGATCCCTTCGTTTCCATTCTCAATATCTCGTTCCAGCTTCGATTATAGCTCCCTCATACTATGATGTCAATCGAGAAGAGCCCGTTTCTTGGCATCTGCCTGTTGTCTGTGCGGGTTGATATCAGCCCGTTCGATCATAGTGTCACCAGTTCCTTTCGGGCAGGGAGCGTGTCTGGAGCCTGGCCCGAGCAGCGAGCCCCGAGGGTTAACAATTTGTTAACATTTCTGATATAACATGAAAGTGACAGCGAAGATACCCGGGAGGTCGGAAGTTGACTGAGAAGAAGGTTCTCGTAGTTGATGACGATGTTAAGACCGTGGATCTGATCAAGCTGTACCTGAACAGGGACGGCTACGAGGTTCTAACTGCTCATGATGGGTTTGAGGCGCTGCGAGTAGCCCGGGATGGGAATCCCGACCTCATTGTGCTCGACCTTATGCTTCCCGACATGGATGGCCTGGAGGTCTGTCGCACTCTCAGAGATGAGTGCGATGTGCCGATCATAATGCTTACCGCCAGGACAACCGACCAGGACAAGCTGACTGGACTCGACTCTGGAGCAGATGACTATGTGACGAAGCCGTTCAGTCCCAGGGAGCTGGCGGCCCGGATACGGGCGGTGCTGAGGCGTCTTCCGGGAGAACGCGGCCCGGTGGAAGTCACACATGGCGAGCTTACTATGAATTTCGTCAGACGGGAAGCCTGGCTTGCCGGAAAGCCGCTGACTCTGACGGATGTTGAGTTCAAGTTGCTGGGGGTTCTCTGCCGGGAGCCGGCCCGGGTCTTCAGCCGGGGAGACCTCATTGAAAGAGCTCTGGGCTATGACTTTGCGGGTTTCGATCGCACCATAGATGTTCATATACTTAACCTGCGCCGCAAGATCGAGCCATCGCCGAACCATCCCAGGTACATAAGGACGGTGTACGGAGCGGGCTACAAGTTCGTGGGAGATGAGGAGTGACACACAGCCTGTGGTTCCGGTTGCTGATAGCTTTCGCGCTGGTTATCGTGGTGACCATCGGCACCGTCTACGGCTTCGTCAGCAGGGGCATCAGAGGAGAAATCGAACGTTACGAGGAGATAAAGGAGCAGATCTACATCGTTGAGACACAAGAAGTGCTGGCCGGTCATTATCATGATTCCGGTAGCTGGGATGGTGTTCAGTATGTTGCCGGGAACATGTCGGCCGTGTCAGGGTCGCGTATCATATTGACTGATGTGGCCGGCGTGGTAATCGCTGACTCGAAGAATGAATTGCGAGCAGGGCAGCAGTTTCAGCCCGACTCAACTGACGCTCTTCGGGGCAACTACTTCGTGGTATTCTCCGAGGACTGGGAGGAGCCGATCACTCTCAGCCTCTATATGGAGCCGGGGCAGTTGGGCGGCGACGATGCTGGTTCGCCGCAGGTATTCGCTGCTGCCATTAACCGCTTTCTCATGCTGGGTGGGTTGCTGGCCGTTGCGATCGCTTTGTTGTTGACGTTTGTCTTATCGCGAAGGATGTCCTCGCCCATAGGTGTCCTTGCCACGGCTGCCAGGCGATTGGGAAGCGGGGAGTTGTCGCAGAGGGTGAGACTCAGGGAGAAGGGCGAGGTACAGGAACTCGCTCAAGCGTTTAACACGATGGCAGCTGATCTGGAGCACGCAGAGCAGTTGAGGCGCAACCTGGTTGCAGATGTTGCCCATGAACTGAGAACTCCTCTATCCAATATCCGGGGCTACCTGGAAGCTATCCATGATGGAGTGATGAAACCAGATGTGGCCACCATCCGTTCTCTGAATGAGGAGGCAGGTCTTCTGTCGCGGCTGGTCGATGAGCTGCAGGAGTTGAGCCTTGCCGAGGCCGGTGAGCTTAAGATGGTCTTCCAGGCGGAGGATGTCGCTGACCTTATCAGGCAGGCGGTGGCCTCCTGGCAGCCACAGGTTGCAGCTAAGGATATATCCCTTTCGACGGACCTACCCGAAAAGCTCCCGCCGGTGAAGATCGACTGGCAACGAGTAAGCCAGGTGCTGTATAATCTGCTCGAGAATGCTGTGTCCCATACGGGCAGGGGCGGCACCATCGTTGTCGCTGCTGCGAAGCAGGGCCATTGGGTGGAGGTTAGTGTATCTGACACGGGGGAAGGCATTCCCGCCGCTGATCTGCCCAATGTCTTTGAGCGTTTCTACCGGGTCGATAGGTCACGTGCCAGGGCTACCGGGGGCAGCGGCCTGGGACTCACCATCGCCAAGCGCATGGTGGAAGCTCACGGCGGGAGGATCGAGGCCCAGAGTAAGCTTGGAAGAGGCAGCCGCTTTTTTTTCACCGTCCCCATCTCGGGGGGACTGCTGTGAACTGCTACACAGGGGGGTTTAGATCATGCGCTCCTGCCGGTCGACGGCGTTGCTGCGAGGGTTTCTCGGAAGGAATCTGCGTATGAGCATGAAGCTGTTGGTCGGTCTACTGGCCCTGGGGGTGACCATGATAGTGGTGGGTCTGGTGATAGTGTTTGTGGGACTGCCGTAGTTCGGCCCGGTCCTTCAGCCTCCATTCCGGCTGCTCCGGCTCTAGGACTGTGGCATGGAGGCAGTCCGGTTGATCCGGGTATCAGGGTTAGCCGGTGGCCGGGCGTGGTGCCAGACCTTCGAAGATTCGCTTGAGGTCGGGTTCGTCCAATGTCTCGCGAGATATAAGCTCTTGAGAGAGCTGTTTCAGTTTCTCCTTGTTCGCGGTAAGGACCTTCTTGGCGGTATTGTAGGCCTGCTGGACGATGGCGTGAACCTCGGCATCGATGGCATCGGCTATCTTGTCGCCATAGTCCTTGTGCTCGCTGATCTCGCGGCCCAGAAAGACAAGTTCCTGTTTCTGGCCGAACGTCCGTGGACCCAGCTTCTCGCTCATGCCGTACTCAACGACCATCTTTCTGGCCAGCTTGGTCGCCCTCTCGAGGTCGTCTTGAGCACCGGTAGTTACGTCGCCGAATATGATCTCCTCGGCCACACGTCCGCCCAGGCCCACGGCCAGCCTATCGTGGAATTGCGACTTTGTCCAGAGATAGCGGTCTTCCGCCGGCAAAAAGCGCGTCCAGCCACCTGCCATGCCACGAGCGACAACTGAGATCTTGTGGACGGGGTCGGCATTAGGCAACATCCTCGCGGTAAGGGCATGTCCGCTCTCGTGGTAGGCGATTATCTCCTTCTCCCTGGGGCTTATCACCCGGCTTCTCCTCTCCGGTCCGGCCATAGTGCGGTCGGCGGCATCCTCAAGCTCCTTCAGTGTTATGTCCTTGCGGTTACGGCGGGCAGCCAGGATGGCGGCTTCATTGACAAGATTGGCCAGGTCGGCGCCGCTGAATCCGGGCGTACCCTTGGCAACGGTCTCCAGATCGGTGTCCTTGGCCAGCGGCTTGCCTTTGCCATGTACCTCCAGGATCGCCTTGCGGCCCTTTATGTCGGGCAGGTCGATTACTATGTGGCGGTCGAAGCGGCCGGGACGGAGCAGGGCCGGATCGAGGATGTCGGGGCGGTTGGTGGCAGCCATGACGATGATGTTCACGCTGGTATCGAAGCCGTCCATCTCGGCCAGAATCTGGTTGAGCGTCTGTTCCCTTTCGTCGTGCCCTCCACCCAGACCCGCTCCACGGTGTCGGCCTACGGCGTCTATCTCGTCGATGAACATCAGGCACGGCGCATTGCGCTTGGCCTGCTCGAACAGGTCCCTGACCCTGGCCGCCCCCACACCGACGAACATTTCGACGAACTCACTTCCACTGATGGAGAAGAATGGTACCCTGGCCTCTCCGGCTATGGCCTTGGCCAGCAAGGTCTTGCCCGTTCCCGGAGGGCCTACGAGGAGCACACCCCTTGGAATACGTCCACCGAGAGCCTGGAACTTCTGGGGAGCCTTGAGGAACTCCACTACTTCCTGCACCTCCTCTTTGGCCTCCTCTGCCCCGGCGACATCGGCAAACGTAACATCGGGTCTGTTGTCGAGACGCAATCGTGCCTTGCTCTTGCTGAAGTTAAAGGCCTGAGTGCCGGCCCCGCGCGCGGCGCGGAAGAAGAGAAAGTAGAACAGGGCACCGAGCAGAACAATCGGCAGGAGCACTGTAAGGGCTATCGAGCCCCAGTCAAAGCCGCTCTCTACAGCAAAAAACTGTATCCCGTTGGCTTGCAGGTTCACTCCACGGCCCTCCAGGTAATCGACAACAGCATCGGTATCACCCCTGAACACCGTCGTGATCAGAGCCTTGTCGTCCTTCAGGCCGGTCAGCTTCTGGCCGTCATGTTCTATGGTGTCGATCTCCTGTTGCTGAGCCGCCTCAACGAACTGGAACAGGCTTACCTCCTCAGGTCTCAGGGCTAAGCTGTTCAAGGCGAAGAGAACGAGAGCCACCACTGCTACCAGCAGTAGCATGTAGAAGAAGCCGCTACGCCACCATTTTGCCTGCATACGCTCTAACCGTGTTAGTATAGCAGAAATATGTCAAGCTGAGAAACGATGCTATCTGGCCGGCCTGAGAGTATGCCGTCTCAGGTGCGGAGCCTCGCTGTTCACAGGCCAGATCGGGCTGTTCACGGTTTGCCGCAGGTGATATACTAGAGGAGGAGGTTATCGGCTTTCTGGAAGCAGAGGGAATAGCGCGCCTGGCGACGGAACTGGCGTCCGACAAGCAAGCAAGGGATATTGCTCTGCTGGACGTGAGGGCCGTATGCTCCTTTGCCGACTACTTCGTCATCTGCACAGGAGATAACTGGCGTCATATCGAAGCTATCTGGAAGGACATCGCTGAGGTCCTCAAACGCAAGGGCGTGTTGCCTCTTCACAATGAAGGAACTCCTGACTCCGGCTGGGTGCTGACCGATTTCGGCCCGGTTATCGTTCACATATTCGCGCCAACAGAGAGGGACTATTATCAACTGGATAAGCTGTGGGATAAGGCGGTCCCGGTGGTCAGGATTCAGTAGATCCAGCGATCAATCTCGCGGTCGTAGCTCAAGATGTCCTCCGCTGTGAAGAACAGGTCTATCTCCGTCGAGGCGTTCTCCAGCGAATCCGAGCCGTGTATCAGGTTGTGCCCTATGTCCATGCCCATGTCACCCCTTATTGTGCCCGTGGAGGCCTTAGTCGGATCAGTCTGCCCCGCCATCTGCCTTATCGCCTCCACTGCATTGTTGCCCTGAAAGACTATGGCGACGATCGGGCCTGAGGTGATGAAACGCACCAGGTCTTCGTAGAACGGTTTCCCCGTGTGAATGGCATAGTGCCTCCGGGCCAGGGCTTCATCCATTCGCAGCATTCTCATGGCAACGATCTTGAGTCCCTTCTTCTCCAGGCGGGAGATGATCTCACCGGCCAGACCGCGTTGTACCGCATCCGGTTTGATGAGTACCAGGCTCTTCTCCATCTTCAAATGGCTCCTTTCTAGACCCTCATGAGGAGGGTGATCAAATCCAGGTTCTCCAGCGAATCGACTACTCTGTCGGCCTCCTCGAGTTCCTGCGGGGGACGCGTGCTCGCTACGGCCAGGCATCTCATTCCCGCAGCTCTGGCTGCCTTTACGCCGAGGGGAGAGTCCTCGATCACCAGACAATCACCGGGCGTCAGCCCGAGCCTTTCGGCAGCCGTAAGGCATATCTGCGGGCTGGGTTTGCTTTCGGAGACGTCTCGACCGCAGATAATGCAGTCAAACACCCCTTCCAGGCCTAGTTCACCCAGGACCAGTTCGATGTTCTCAACGGGCGCCGAAGATATGAGGCCCAGCCTGAAGTTGCCTTTTCTGATGCTGTGCAGCAGGCTTACCGCCCCGGGAAGGGGCTTGATATTCCCTGCGGCCTTCCTTCGAAACGCCTTTTCCTTGTCCCCTGCTATGGATGTCACATCC
Source organism: Dehalococcoidia bacterium (assembly GCA_046496625.1). Lineage (GTDB taxonomy): Bacteria > Chloroflexota > Dehalococcoidia > GIF9 > AB-539-J10 > RBG-13-51-36. Next base: position 15,592 of record JAWOGR010000105.1, read on the forward strand.
TCTGGGGAGAGGTTGTCATTGATCACGCTTCTGACTATGAAGTCGCTTCGTGCACCGAAGAGCCTGGAGAAGTCCTCCTCGGTAAACTGTATTCCGCTCCTGGCGAAAGTCTCCTCCCATGCGGCGAAGTGGATCGGGCCGGTATCCGCGATCACGCCGTCCATATCCCAGAGGATGGCCCTATTCGTGTGTCTCATGACGTAGTACAGGAAGTCGCCTTCGGCTATAACCGAACCATCGCCGTGGGTAAGCAGGGCCCGGACTTCCACCAGTCTTCTCGTCAGTTTGGTAACCCGGGCGGAGGCACGCAGGGGCTCGCTGACCGATGCTATCTTCTTGAACTTCACCTCGCTCTTACCGGTAACGGCGAACTCAACGCCTTTGCAGAGGATGGCGTAGAAAGCGAGTTCATCAAGGAGTGTAAACAGAATGCCGCCGTGTATCGCATCGTTCCAGCCCTGGTGAAACTGCCCGGGGGTGAAGTCTGCGATGACCTGATCTCCATCGTGAACCGGCTTCAGCTTGAGACCTATAGGGTTCTCCTGCCCGCAGGCGAAGCAGAATCTCGTCGTGTACTCGACAGTTAGTCTGGAGATTTCCACTTGTCCTTCTCCCTGGTTTCGCTGACGGTGACAAAACGGGGTGTCCTGGCTCTCGGCTTCGTTATGTTAGGAGGCCGAAGGTACAGCGGCTGGAGCGCCGCCGGATCGTCCCGTGCTCCTTTGCTCAACCGTCGGTATCCTAACGCAGCCAGAGCGCCGCCCCTGAACGGGGTGTTACCCGTGGGAATTATAGCCTTCTTACCCAAAATCTGCAGCATGTCGCTCATAACATCCGCAGGTATTTCGCCGCAGAAGAGCGTCCTCCGCCTGGTCTGGCGGCACAGAGCCCTCACCGTAGTTAGGTGTGTCTCTTCCAGGCAGTGCCATTCATCATTCTCCTGTCGGTAGAGTGCTGTGGCTATCTCTTCGCGGCCGGCCTTGTGAATCGGCCGAAGAGGAAATCCGGTGAAGCCGAAGGTGAAAGCCTCGGCCTCCAGCGTGTCTACAGCGAGCAGCGGGACCTCCAGGACAAGTGCCAGCCCCTTGGCAGCGCTCATGCCCACGCGGAGCCCGTTGAAGCTGCCCGGGCCTCTGGCTACGATGACTGCCTCCAAAGAGCTCAGCCTGACTCTCGCCTGCCTTAGCAGGCTGATCAGATTAGGAAGCAGTTCCCTGCTGTGGTTGCTTGCAGTGAGCCAGGCAAACGAAGACTGCGCCTCACCCTTATGAGAGAGGGTGACGCTGGTCCTATTGGAGGAGGTATCTATCGTCAGTTCCATAGGGACAACCCCGAACGCCCTTCCTGAGGCGATGTTGTGCGCCGTGTTGGGACACAGGGCGAGCATGATAGAACAAGATCCATGAGGTCAAGCATACTGCATCTTCAGGCTGAGCCCTGCCCTCCTTTTCAGATCACCCGTCAGTTGCAGGTAGCGTTCGCCCCGCGGCCTCAGGACGATGCTGCGTTTCATCTGAGATTCCGGGTCATATTGCATCGAGACATGCATGCCCTCATCGGGTACTATCCCCGGCCCCTTATCCGCCCATTCGACGACGCAAACTCCGTCGCCGTATAGATAGTCCTCCAGACCCAGGTCGGCGACCTCGCTGACGTGCTCCAGGCGGTAGAGGTCGATGTGGTACAGGGGAAGCCTGCCGTGATACTCCCTGAGTAAGACGAAGGATGGACTGAAGGCATGTTCCTTTACCGCCAGTCCCTGCGCGATGCCCTGGACAAGGCAGGTCTTTCCCGCTCCCAACTCGCCTACGAGCAGGAAGACGTCAGCGCTCCGGGACAGTTCTCCCAGATAGCTTCCCAGGAGTTGAGTTTGGTCCGGGCTGTCTGAATCCACTCTTAGAGATCTCATCGCTGAAGTGTTGCCATCCTCCTCTATCATAGGGAACGGCATCTCCCTTACTATCCACCACGGTCACCCTTGTTCCATGATCATCTTCTGTGATCTCACCGATCACGGTCACCGGGCAATCCAGGGCCAGCCTTACCCGGGCCAGGCGATCCTCATCGGCGGTGAACAGAAGCTCGTAGTCCTCCCCGCCGCAGAGGGTCAGTTCCCTGTGGTTGGGAAAATGGGCTTTGAGTGCCTGGTGTACCGGCACCCGGTCCACCCAGATTCGGGCGTTGACCCCGCTCATCTCGCATATGTGGTCGAGGTCGGCAACAAGTCCATCGCTTGTGTCTGTAGCGGTTCTGATCCCATGGTCGACAAGGATCTGTCCCTCTCTTATCCTCGGAACCGGTCTGAAGTGAGCCCGTCTCAGGATTACGGCTACGTCTTGATTCAGCACTGTCTTGCGTGTAAGCATCTCCAGCCCTGCCGCCGAGAGCCCCGGATATCCGGTGATGGCGATCCTCTCTCCGGGGGAGGCTGTCGATCGTCTCAGTATCGTACTGCCTCTGGAGCGGCCTATGACTGTTCCGGTTACCACCACGAGTGGCGCGGTGGAGATGTTGCCTCCGACTATCGCCACTCCGCATTGGCGGGCGAAGTGTGCCAGGGCTCTGCAGAACTCAGATACGTCATCTGCGTCGAGTTGGCCGGGGAGCGCCAGGGATATCAATGCGTATTCGGGAACCCCACCCATAGCGGCTATGTCGCTGAGGTTCACTGCCAGCGCCTTCCAGCCCAACTCCTCCCAACTGACGATGTCCAGGTCGAAGTGTACATCCTGCACAAGAGTATCTGTAGTAGCCATCTGAACTGTGCCGTCGCTCTGCCAGGCTGCCGCATCGTCACCTGTGTCCACCAGGATCTTCTGCCACGGGGTCTGCGCGCAGTCACGGTATTCGGCGATGATGGTTCTTATGCGGTCGATCAGGCCGAACTCCCCTAAGTCAGATACTCTCATCGAAGGCATTATAGCACCGGCTTCATATGCTGTTCTAGCATCCGGGCAGTTCGGCTGAGCGTGGCAGCATCATTGGGCAACATGGCCGGATGGGGTTCATCGTTGAGAACCCGCCTTGTTGTCATTTTTCGCGCTGTGATATAATGACTGGGTTATGCGCGATTACGAATTGGTAGCTATAGTCAACCCTGAGCTTGATGAAGACGGAGTCTCCCGGATCATCGATAGGGTGGCTGAATCTATAGGCGGGCGCGGCGGAGAGGTGGAAGAGGTCAAGAGATGGGGGAGAAGAAAGTTCGCCTATCCTATAGATAGGTTCATGGAGGCGGACTACTTCCACGCGCGCTTCAAGTTGGGTCCGAAGCCGGTCAAGGAGTTGGAGGCAGAGATGACCGCCTCAGGAGACATTCTACGGTATCTTGTGGTGAAGCTGAGCGACTGAGATGGCAAGTCTGAACAAGATCATGCTGATCGGCAATGTAGGTGGTGACCCGGAGATGAGGTACACACCCAATGGCAAGGCCGTTACGTCATTCACTGTGGCGACTAACCATCGTTACAGTACCGCCTCCGGAGAGACCAGGGAGGAAACCGATTGGTTCAGCACCAGCGCCTGGGGTAAGCAGGGTGAGATGTGCAATCAGTATCTGTCCAAGGGCAGGCAGGTTTACGTGGAGGGGAGACTCCATGCCAGGAATTGGGAAGCGCAGGACGGGCAGATGCGGACCAGCCTTGAGGTGACTGCAGACAGGGTGCTGTTCCTAGGCAAGCGAACTGCGGCTGCCCTTTCTGAGGACGGGGACATCGAGCCTGAGGACATACCTTTTGACTAGAATGGAGGAGAGAAGATTTGGCTGATTTCGTACGACCAAGAAGGAGGGGTTTTACGCCCCGGCCAGCGATTTGTCCCTTTTGTAAGGGCAAAGTGAGGATTGACTACAAGGATGCCTCGATGTTGGCTCGCTATATCACCAATCAGGGCAAGATAGTGTCGCGACGGAGGGGCAGAGCCTGTGCCAGGCACCAGAGAGCCCTGTCACACGCTATCAAGAGAGCTCGCTACCTTGCTATGTTGCCTTATGCACCAACTCATATTTGGAGAACAGGAGGCGTAGGCCTATCACGGTCGACGGTGTAAGGAATGCCAAAGCGTACTTATCAACCCAAGAGGATTCCCCGTAAGCGCAGCCTTGGGTTTCGTGCTCGAATGTCCACCAGAGGGGGAAGAGGGGTGCTCAGGGCAAGGCGTCTTAAGGGGAGGTACAAGCTCACTCCAGTCTAGCGCCATCCTGTGTATGAAGGAGCCGCGAGCCTTAAACACCAGGGCGCAGTACACGCTGGTCTATCAACAAGGCAGAACATGGGTGAATGGCTTGGCTGTGATGAAGGCGACACCCAATAACCTGTCCCTTAGTCGGTACGGTTTCTCTGTGAGCAAGAAGGTGGGCAAGGCGGTGCGGCGCAATCGCGTGAAGCGGTTGCTTAGGGAGATAATGAGGGAGCAGCCGCTGAAGCCCGGATGGGATATCGTCTTCATCGCGCGGCCGCAGGCGGCCGGTACCGGCTTTCGCCAGATGCAGAGGGCGGTAACCGGGCTCCTGGCACGAGGGCACCTGCTGGAGAGCCACGAATGAGTCGAATAGCTCTGGGTTTGATAAAGCTGTACCAGAACACCCTGTCCAGGGTCATGCCCAGCGTATGTCGTTTTAGCCCTACATGCTCTCAGTATGCTTCTGAGGCCATAGTGAGATACGGGTTTGCTCGAGGCATCGCTCTGGCAACAAAGAGGTTGGTCCGCTGTAACCCCTTCACCGAAGGGGGATATGACCCTGTACCCTAGCTGGCTATCGAGATGAAGCGAATCAAGATATCGTTCCTTATTATGGTGGTGCTGCTGACATCGCTCATGGCCTCCTGCATTCCGGGGCAGGGGCAGCCGGCGAGCGGATGGTCGGGAACAGCGTTTCACGACGGCGTCATCTACGTCGGCACCGGCGATGGGAAGGTGGTTGCCATCAACGCAACCAGTAGGGAAGAGCAATGGCCTAATCCTTATTCCTTTGCTACTGAGGGTAGTGGGGGCTTGGCGTGTGGTCCGGCGACCGTTGCTGATGCTATATATACCACACCGGTAGTGGACGGAGGTTCAGTTCATGTCGGCACCTATAGTGGCAAAATATACGCGCTAAGCACAGCTACGGGTGCCCGCAGGTGGTCTTACCCTGAAGACGGCAATATCGGGGCCGTTGTGGGTAGCCCGGTTGTAGCTGATGACACTATCTATGTCAGTACCTCTGATGGCATGGTTTATGCGCTGTACATAGGTAATGGGGACGTTAGGTGGCAAGATCGACTCCAGTGGAAATCGGAGCCCCTGGCAGACAAGCTCTGGACCAGTCCGACCGTTACTGGCGACACCCTATATGTAAGCACGTTCGATGGTCACATCTATGCGCTGTCTGCTGAAGACGGCGGACTGCTTGACTGGACCTTCCAGTTGGAGGCGGGCCTTGCCTCATCCCCGGTCATCTACGGAGATACCATATATGTGGGTTCCTTTGACAACAACCTGTATGCGATTAAGATCGGTGCCAGTGAACACAGGTGGAGATTCCAGGGAGGCAGATGGTTCTGGGGTGCTCCACTGGTTCACGATGGAGTCGTCTACGCAGGCTCTCTCGACGGTAGACTGTACCTTATTGACTCAGAGACGGGTGACAAGCTTGGGGAGTTCGATGCTGGAAGTCCCATCGTGTCGTCACCCGTCATCATGGATGACCTACTAATAGTTGCTAGCCAATCGGGCGATGTCTATGTGTTTGACCTCAGTTCTGCACTCCAGGATAGGACGGTGCCTGTGATGAGTGTTCAGCTGGATGCGAAAGTTGAGAGTACGTTCTGCGCCAGCGAGGGCCTGGCCTACATTCGGGCAGAAGACAAACTGTATGTTGTGGATGTGGAGAAGGGTTGGATAACCTGGGAACTCTCCTTGATGGCTGAAGAATGAGAATAGCGTCCAATGCTTGAGATATGGTATCTGATCATACTGAACCCGGTACTGAATGTGCTTGTCGCCTTGAGTCACATTCTGGCCGGTGAGTTCGGACTGGCGATCATCGCCCTTACCGTTATTGTTCGTCTTGCCTCCTGGCCTCTCAACAAGCGGCAGCTGAAGTCGACCAAGGCTCTGCAGGACCTGCAACCGAAGATGCAGGAATTGCAGAAGAAACACGGCAAGAATCAGCAAAAGCTCCAGCAGGAGATGATGAAGCTCTACAAGGAAGCAGGAGTGAATCCTCTGGGCTGTCTGTGGCCGATGCTGGTTCAGTTTCCCATCTGGATTGCTCTCTACCAATCGATCATGAGAGCTCTGGCCACCACGCCTGAGAACCTGCTTGCTTTGCATCGTCATCTCTACTCCTGGGAGGTGGTCAGGAACGCGATTCCCTTGAGTAGTCGGTTCCTGTGGCTGGACCTGGGAAGCCCCGACCCTTACTTCATCCTGGCCATAGTAGTAGGCGGCACAATGTGGGTGCAGCAGAAGATGACACAGGCGCCGTCGGCTGATCCAAGGCAGCAGTCGACAGCGAGGATGATGACGCTTATGATGCCGTTGATGTTCGGCTTTCTAACCCTGATGTTCCCCAGCGGCCTGGCTCTGTTTTGGGCTGTTTCAAACATAATCGGCATCATAACTCAGTATTTTGTCACCGGTGGCTGGGGTTATCTTAAGATCAGTTCTCCGTTTCAGTCCGCCGCGCCTAAGGGGAGATAAGCCGGCGTCGTGTAGGGGGCGGCAAATCGGGAAGAGAGGTTCTACGCTATGGAAGAGATCGAAGTATCTGCCACCACGGTGGAAGAAGCTATAAAGAAGGCAGAAGCACAACTGGGGATCCCGCGTGATGGATTCGAGGTGGAAGTTATCAGGGAGGCGAAGGCCGGGCTTCTCGGGGTAGGAGGCAGGGATGCGGTCATACGGGTTATCCCTCTACCTGCTACAGAGGAGGCTCCTGCCGGGGCCGCTGAAGATGAGATGATAGACGTCGCAACAGATGTCCTGAATAACCTGCTCGAACTCCTGGATGTCACTGGCAAGGTTGATCTGCTGTCTGCTGAGATCCCGGTGGCTTTCGACATCACGGGTGATGACCTGGGAATCCTCATCGGTCGCAGGGGCCAGACACTTGCTTCTCTCGAGTACATCACAAAGCTGATAGTTACCAGGCGCTTGGAGGCCTGGGTGCCCTTGAGTGTTGACGTGGCGGGGTATAGACGGCGTCGCTATGAGTCGCTTCAGAGGCTGGCACTATATCTTGCCGAGCAGGTGAAATCGGAGCGCCGTTCCATAGATATGGAGCCGATGCCCGCTAACGAGCGACGTATCGTTCACCTGGCGCTGGCTGACAATCCGGATGTTACGACTCATAGTATCGGTGATGGCGAGGAGAGAAAGGTCGTTGTCCAGCTGAGGCAGAGCTAGCCATGTTCCGGCAGGTAGACGCCAGGGTCAACTTCCCTCAACTCGAAGATAGCATCCTTAGCTTCTGGAAGGAGCGGCGTATCTTCGACAAGAGCGTTCAAGCAAGAAGGGGTGGTCCGCACTTCGCCTTCTATGAGGGGCCGCCCTCCGTCAACGGCAGCCCCGGCGTTCATCATGTGCTGCCTCGTCTGTACAAAGATGTCGTGTGCCGGTACCGGACGATGAAGGGATGTCACGTGCCCCGTAAGGGGGGGTGGGATGCCCACGGCCTGCCTGTCGAGCTGGAGGTGGAAAAGGCTCTGGACATAACCAGTAAGACTCAGATCGAAGTATACGGGGTGGCTCGATTCAACGAGCACTGTCGTCGTACGGCGCTCAAGTATATTCAGGAGTGGGAAGCCGTGACTGAACGGCTTGGCTACTGGTTAGATATGGGTGCGCCCTATGTAACTATGGACAACACCTACATCGAGTCATGCTGGTGGATTGTGAAGCAGCTATGGGACAAGGGATTGATATATCAAGGCTACAGGGTAACTCCGCATTGCCCCAGGTGTGGCACCTCTCTCAGTTCTCACGAGGTTGCTCAAGGCTACGAGGACGCCGAGGATCCCTCGGTCTACATCAAGTTCAGACTGGACCCAGCCTCGTTTAAGAAGAGAGCGGAGTTTCACACCCTCGGTAAGCCTTCCGACCCGGCCAGCAAGCCGGTGTTCCTCCTGGCCTGGACGACAACGCCATGGACGCTGCCAGGAAACACCGCACTGGCAGTCGCTCCCGATGCCGAGTATTCCGTGCTGGAGGGCGATCGGGACTGCCTGGTGTTGGCGACGGCGCTTGTGGATGCGACCGGATGTGAAGGGTATACGCAGGCCGCGGTTGTCTCCGGGGCAGCTCTTGTTGGCCTTCAGTATGAGCCCCTGTTCAACCCTCATGGTTTTGACGTGCAACGGCTTGAGTTGCCGACGCTACGCGCACAGGAGCCAAGGGATGACCTAAACTATCCTGTTATCGGAGCCGACTTCGTCTCGCTTGATGAAGGTACGGGTGTGGTGCATGTTGCCCCTGCCTTCGGAGAGGTTGACTTCGATATCGGCATGAGCAGCGGACTGGACTTCGTTCAGCCGGTAGACCTGGATGGCAGGGTGATCGGCGGCTATTCCTTTGCGGGAAGGTTCGTCAAGGATGCTGATGCTTCGATTTTGGAGGACATTGAAGGGCGTGGCCTTCTCTATCGAAGCGATAGAATCGTCCACACCTACCCGTTCTGCTGGAGATGCGAGACTCCTCTGCTCTACTTTGCCAAACCGGCGTGGTACATCAGAACCACAGCTATGAAGGATGAACTCATCTCCGGCAACAGGGAGATCAACTGGTTCCCCGAGTACATAAAACACGGCCGTTTTGGCGACTGGCTGGAGAACAACGTTGACTGGGCTTTTTCTCGAGAGCGATACTGGGGGACTCCACTTAACGTCTGGCGCTGTTCTTCCTGTGGCACGTGCGAGTGCATCGAAAGCGTTGACGGGTTGAGCAGACAACCCGGAGTTAGCGGTCTGAACAGTCCTCTGGATCTGCATAGGCCGTCTGTAGATGGAGTCACATATTCATGTCCAAAATGCATTGGTAGGATGCAGCGAGTGCCCGAGGTGGTTGACTGCTGGTTTGATTCCGGAGCCATGCCACTGGCTCAGTGGCACTATCCTTTCGAGAACCAGTCCAGTTTCAACTTGAGTTTCCCCGCTGACTTCATCTGCGAGGCCGTGGATCAGACCCGGGGCTGGTTCTATAGCCTGCATGCCATATCCACTCTGCTGTTCAGCCGCCCCTGCTACAGAAACGTGATCTGTCTCGGGCATGTCGTTGATGTCCGTGGCGAGAAGATGAGCAAGTCAAAGGGCAATGTTGTTGCGCCCTGGGCAGTACTCAGCAAGTATGGTGCTGATGCCTTGAGGTGGTATATGCTCGTCTCGACTGCGGGAGAGGACACCCATCGCTTCTCCACCAAGGTGCTTGAGGAAACCACCCGGAAGTTCCTTCTTACACTGTGGAACACCTATTCCTTCTTCACTCTCTATGCCAACATAGACTTCGGTGATAGGACTGCTATGACAGGGGAGCACCTGGTCAGGGCTCACCTGACACAGCGGACTGGGACTGAGCTTGATAGATGGATCGTCTCAGAGCTTAACCGGCTGGTGAGCGAAGTGTCGAAATTGCTGGACAACTACAACCCCACTGCCGCTACGCGCAAGATCGAGGGATTCGTGGACGTTCTCTCTAACTGGTATGTTAGGAGAAATCGCCGCCGCTTCTGGAAGAGCGAGAGCGATGCTGATAAGCTGGCAGCATACACCACGTTGTACGAATGCCTGACTACCCTGTCCAGACTGCTAGCTCCCTTTGTGCCTTTCGTGGCTGAAGAGCTGCATCAGAACCTGGCCCGCTCGGTCGATCCTGCGGCTAGCGAGAGCGTTCATCTGACTGATTTTCCGACAGCCGATGAGGCTAAGATAGATGACAGGCTGAACGATGACGTTGTGCTGGCAATGAAGGTATCCAGCCTGGGCAGGGCGGCGCGAGCCAAGGCAGGCATCAAGGTGCGCCAGCCTTTGCAGGAAGCCGTCGTCAGAGTGGAGACCGAAGGTGAAAAGAGATCTCTGGAGCGCCTTGCGGAAGAAGTGATCGAGGAGATAAATGTCAAGCAGCTGGTGGTTGTGAGTGCGGGAGAAGGACGAAGTGCCTCGAAGGCGGATTCGGACATGCCCGACTATAGCGCTGCAAACGACGTCAGGTACCGGGTGGCGGTGTGCACGCGGTTGACACCCGAGTTGCTGGCTGAGGGAGTGAGCAGGGAACTCGTGCGCCATCTACAGAATATGCGGCGCAGTGCCAGGTTTGACGTGACAGACCAGATCATCACCTACTATCAGACTGAAGAGCCGTTGCTCAAGCAAGTGCTAGACGATTTCGCCAACTACATCAAGCAAGAGACATTGTCTCAGGAGCTCATCAACGATGTGCTGCCTGAAGACTGTTATTGTGAGAAGCATCGCGTGTCGAGCGGCGACATCTCTCTAGCCATCAGGCGGATGAATCAGTGACCCTAGCTAGCTGCGCTGTACGGGTCTGAACCAGGTGTCCGATGGCGAGGCTTGATGGGTGGTTGCGGAGGTCTGGGTCGAAACTCACTCCAATCCTCCTGGTTGCTTTCAGTGGCCGCTCCGGCGATTCTGGGTCTCGCCGTCGGTCATGAGATGGCGTCAAGGCCTTGGACGTAAGTGAAGCGACCCGGACCTAAGGTGCCGGCCGCTCAACGAGGCGTGCGGAGGTCGTCCTGGTATCATCTCCTCTGACGAAGATCACCTCCGTGTCTTCGCCGAGCCTGCTTCTGCGGATGGCTTTGACGAGGTCTCCGACGCTGCTTATCTCGTAGCCTCCAAAGCCGATTATGATGTCGTCCTCTCTCAACCCGGCTATGTCTGCGGGGCTGTCAGGCACCAACTCCACAATGATGGCTCCCCTGTCCACAGCCAGGTCCATTGCCGCAGCCAGCGATGGGTCTACGGAGTACAACCCGACACCCAGCCAGGGATACGTAACATGGCCGTAACGGATCAGATCCGGGATAATGATCCTGGCTTCATCGCTGCTGATGGCGAAGCCCATGCCCTCCACCCCGCGGGCAACTATCTTAATGCTGGTGATGCCTATCACCTCGCCGGCCATGTTCACAAGCGGGCCGCCGCTGTTGCCGGGCACTATGGCGGGCGTGGTCTGGATCAGGCCGTAGAGGACATTGCCCTCGACATTCACCGATACATCCAGGCGACTGACTATCCCTTCAGTCACGCTCATTCCCTCTCCGAGGGCATTCCCGATCGCTATCACCCATTCGCCCAGATCAAGCGAGCTTGAGTCGCCCCACTGAGCGTAGGGCAGATCCCCGGCGTCCACTCTGATCACCGCGAGGTCAGACAGTGGGTCGCTGCCCACGATATCTGCCTGAAAGACCTGTCCGTCGTTGGTTTCCACGAATATGGTCTGGGCATCCTCAAGCACGTGGTTGTTTGTGACTATGTATCCTCTGTCATCGATGATTATCCCGGATCCGGCCCCGTATTCGGTCCGCTGGCCAAAGAAGCCGGATAAGACCCTTTCTGTCGTTACCGAAACCACTGAAGGCATTGCCCAGGTGATCACGGGACGGAAATCGGGCAGTGGAGTGGCGGGTTCGCTCTGTAGAGGGAAGGTCCAGTCAGGATCGGTGTGTAGATCATGGGTGTCCTGCCGGGGCGGGCTGTCTACGGGAGAAGTGGAGAGAACGCAGCTTCCTATGCTGAACGCGAGCGCTAGCGGTACCAGGACGGCAAGTATGAACCTTCTGGACATTTGGCCTCGCCTCAAATTATACCATCGGTTCATTGTGTTCGCGAAGCGGCTGGCAGGTCAATGGAGAGCGGCGTCATACAGTGAGTATGGGTGACTGGGCCACTGTATGATTCTGCGAAGTGGGGAGTCTACTGCGCCTGTCGTGAGATAAGGAACATGAGCAGGGCGGCGATGCTCTTCGCGTCACAGATCTCACCCGAGCTGATGAACTGCAGTATCTGTTCCACGGGGACCCGGACCAGCTCGATGCCTTCGGTATCTTCGGCTGTAAGCCGACTGCACACAAGGTCGGTAGCTACGAAGCAGTGGAGGTACTCAGTGCCGTAGCCGGGGATGGCGTAGAATCCGCCCAATCTGTCGATTTTGCGCGGGAGATAGCCGATCTCCTCCTGCAACTCGCGACGCACGGCGTCCAGTGGGTCCTCTCCGGGGTCGATTCCGCCGGCCGGTATCTCGAGAAGGAACCTGCCGACCGCATAGCGGAATTGGCGGACAAGAAGTACGGTATCCTCTTCGCCAATGGCCACTACAGCCACACACTTGCTGTGCTCTACCACCTCCCTGATCGTCTCCTTGCCGCTGGAGGTCTCTACGGTGTCCACACGCATGCCTACCGCGTGCCCGCGATAGATCCGTCGTGTGGCTGTCTTCCTCTCTGGCTTCAGCATTGGGCACCTGGATCCGAGGGTGTACTGTGAGACCGACCAGGGATCTTCGGTCGTTCAGGTTCAACCCGACTGTGCATCGCGGTGATTCGGCGCGGGTCTCGCAGGAGTTGCCGTCTCCGGTCTATGAACCCCTGTACGAGCTTCCGGTTGCTCCTCCTCTCAGCTTTGTACCTAGCAAGCTGTAGAAGTAGGCTGGATCATGGGCTCTGAGAAAGCGAACTGTGTGATGGCTGAGGCGTACAATGATGCTCTGTCCCGCCGATAGCGGTACCTCGACTTGCCCGTCAATGCAGAGAACGACGCTGTCTCTGTGCGCAACTCTGAGGTTGACGGTGCTATCTGGAGGCAGGACTATGGCATGGCTCAACCCGAGATGACAGGATATTGGCTGGAGGACGATGTTCCTGGATTGAGGGTGCAGGATCGGTCCGCCGGATGCCAGCGAGTAGCTAGTGCTGCCCGTAGCTGTAGCCGCGATCATCCCATCCGCCCTGTAAGTGGCTATGGCAGTGCCGTCAACTTCTGCCTCTATGCTGACAAGACGGACAGCGATGCTGCGCAGTACCACGTCGTTCAGTGCGTGAAAGCTCTTGTCTTCAACCCGGCTCTCCACCATTGCTCGCTCCTCTATCCACCCATCGCCTTCGAGCAAGCCGGGCAGGCTCGAGAGAACCTCGTCGCCCCTGATCTCTGTGATGAACCCCAGCTTGCCTAAGTTGACCCCCAGGATGGGCACCGATGATGGAGTTATGATTCGGACCACTCGCAGGATAGTGCCGTCTCCGCCGATGCTTAGGATTAAGTCCGTGTCCGCCAGCTGTAGTCTGGCTTTGTCTTCGTCGTTAGTTGAGCATTGCCAGGAAGAGACTCCCCGGGACGACAGATAGTCCTCGAGTTGTTGAGACAGGGTCTGGGCTTTCTCCAGCAGAGGGTGGTACAGAATGCCGATGCGCTTCACAGACGATGGCAGTGTAGCATCGGCCCATGCCCCTGTCAAACGAACCAGTAGTCAGTGGTCTGCGACTAGATAGCATTGGTAGCGCGGTCCAGGCACCCCGCCCGTCATGTTTGCCTCGTCGGTTCGTAATCCGAGGCGACTTGCGGGGGCACTGATAACAATGACCCGACTGTCCTCACGGTCACAGATCACACTGACTTGGCCGGGTGGACTTGTTGCGGTGGTCTGCCGAGCTTGCTACAATAACCGCAGTACTGACAGAAGGGTCGCGGCCATGACAGAAGCGCCGGTTCTAGTGCTTAACCAGAGCTATGAGCCCCTCAACCTGTGTCGCACGCGCCGGGCCATAGTACTGGTCTTTCGGGGCAAGGCTGAGGTCCTGGAGAACAGTAGAGGGGATCTCCGCTCTGTCAGAGAGGTTTTCCAGATACCATCCGTTATCCGGCTGGTCTACATGGTAAGCCGTCCTCGACATGAGAGAAGAATGAGTAGGTATGAGGTGTTCAGTCGCGATCATTACACCTGCCAGTATTGCGGGCGGCAGACCAGAGAACTAACTCTGGATCACGTCATACCCCGGAGATGGGGAGGTGTGCACACTTGGGAGAACGTGGTCAGCGCCTGCATTCCCTGTAACAGACGCAAGGGCGGACGCAGCCCTGATGAGGCGAGAATGAGATTGCTGCGACAGCCTCGTTCTCCGCGTAGCGATGGCTTTCATGTCCCGTATCATCTGGTCACGAATCATGTCGAGTGGCAGAAGTATCTACCCTCCCTGAACTAGCTCATCAAGAGGCATCTCAGTGACAGTCTGGTTCTCCAGGAGCACTGTCACCGTTTCCTTCAGCAGGTTAGTGCTGATCACAGTGGCCTTGCCTCGAGGCGTCAGGATTTCCTGTTTCAGTCGGGGCATCCTCTTCTTCACCGCAGCGTACTCCTTGCTCTCATACGATAGGCAACAGAGGAGCCTTCCGCAGATACCCGATATCTTCATAGGATTGAGGGCCAGGCTCTGTTCTTTAGCCATCTTGATGGACACGGATGCAAAGCCGGGGAGGAAACTCCGGCAACACAAAGAATAGCCGCATCTTCCTGCGCTGCCGAGCAGTTTGGCCTCATCCCTTGCCCCGGCTTGCCTTAGCTCAACCCGCATCTGAAGGGCGTGATTCAGTTTCCGAACAAGATCCCGGAAATCGATCCGCTCCGGGGCACTGAAGAACACCGTCAGGCGTTCGCTTTCGGGATCGTGACGCGCCAACAAGGGCTTCATGTCGAGGCCTAGTTCGGTCGCCATTTCTGCACACGTGCTCATAGCTTCCTCTCTGAGCTTGAGACTGGCTAGCTCCAGATCATCCGGTTCAGCAAGGCGCACTATCATCAGTAATTGCTCACCAGGCCGGGCAGAGGCCTCCAAAGTAGTCACCTTTGCTACGGCGGGTCCGTGATCGGTATCTACAACCACATAGTCGTTCACCTGCAGAGCTAGATCATGAGCATCGCAGCCGACTACTCTCCCTCTTGAGCGGAACTTCACCCCTATTGCTGCCGCCATAAATGCCTATTATAACCTCTTCCGTCTATTTTAAGAACTCCGCCCGTATGTTCGCTGTACGGGTGTGTGTCCCTGGACCTCGAGGCAGATCGAGCATGAGCGATTCGAGCGCCAGGCGGGGGTTGACATTCGTCGAGGCTTCTCGCTGAAGCCTAACGAGACTCGTGAGGAATTCTCTGATGTCCGTTGGATCAAGCCGTTCTGCTTGCTCCTCCAGGACCGCCGCATGCTCGGCGTTGACAATAGCATCCCCGCCCCCGGCTTTGATAAGCATCAGGTCTCGCCACCAGTCGAGCCAGACTTCCATGATCTCTGCCCCCGTTCGGCGATCCTTGCCTAACTCGCTCGCTAGTTCTTGGGCATAAGCGAACCTCTCTGGCAGGCTGGCGGTCAGTAAGGGGAACAGCCCTGCAATCCGTTGGGAGCGCCGCTCGAGCATGTCATCACCG
>JAWOGR010000145.1:0-4707 GCA_046496625.1 Dehalococcoidia bacterium
CCTACAAACTCATACAGCTCTTTAATCCTTACCTTTTTACCCTTCGTTGTTCTCAACCATAATTCCTCCCTTCCGCGACCCCAATTACAGGCGCCTTCTGGGATTTCTGTTCCTGTGGGGATTTGCCTTGAATATGTCGATCCCCTTCTTCGCCGTCTACATGTTTCAGCGCCTGAATCTGGACCTGCCCGTGGTCATCGGCTTCAGCATCTTGAGCCAGGCTGCCAACATCCTGTTCCTTCGCCTGTGGGGTCCTCTTTCGGACCGTGTCGGCATCAAGGCGATCCTGTCAGTGTCGGCCTCTTTGTATCTGCTGGTGGTGCTGGGGTGGACTTTCACGGCCATGCCCGACCCTCATTACCTGACTATCTACTTGCTTGCGGGCCTGCACGTCTTTGCGGGGATCGCAGCGGGAGGGGCCGGGTTTACCACAGCGACTATAGGGTTGAAGCTGGCCCCCAAGGGCACAGCCGCTGCATATCTGGCTGCGGCGGCCCTGGCAAGTAGCCTGGGTGCCGGGCTGGGACCGCCGGTCGGCGGCTTGCTGGGGGATTTCTTCGCCGGGCGACAGCTTAGTCTCGTCTTTTCGTGGATCGACCCGCTTCGCTCTTTCGAACTCCCGACCTTTGACATTGTTGGCCTTGATTTCATCTTCTGCGTCACCTTCATCATCGGTTTCTTCACCGTGAGCATGCTGGGCGCGCTCCGTGAGGAAGGCGAGAGCAGTCGTGAGATACTGATAGACGCACTGCTTGCACCGATGAGAGATGCTGTACGGCCCATGAGTTCAGTCCCCGGGCTGAGCTTTCTGGGTCAGTTCCCCTACGGCATTCTGAGGCGTGTGCCCATTCCCGGGCTGGATGTGGCACTGGGGGTGACGGCATACCAGCTTGCCGATATGGCCAAAGCCACTACCGTGGCAGCGGTGCAGACCCAGAAGAGAGTGGCCAGAATAGGCAGGGCTATCGAGAAGGCCCTGACCGGTGTCTCGGGAACGAGAGAGGACATGGAGAAGCATAGCGGTGAGGTGGCGAGGCAGACTGCCCGAGGTGCCATGCATGCCGGGAAGGAGACGGATCTCGACGTGGGGCGCCTGACTCATTCGGCCATGCTGGGCATAGCGCGCACCTTTGGGAGATCGGGTTTCAACGCCCGTGACGCACTGCGGGGCGCAGGCTACGGGATAGTGCAGGGAGCCAAAGAAACCGGTGTGGACTACGCCGAAGCTGCTGCCAGAGGAGTGGAGGCCGCCAGGAAGGTAGCCGAACAGGCCGGACTCAGTGAAGAGCAGGCCGCTGTCTATGCTGCCCAGGGAGCTCTCGATGCCGCTGCCGCCATGGGTGCGGAGGCTCTGGCTCAGGTGGCAGCCTCGCTGCCCGAGGATGACCTGCCGCTTGACTTCTCACAGTGGAAGAGCTGACCACGGTCTCCAGGTGGTCGGGAGCGTGTTCGCCGCTCTATGGTGCTGACCTGCTGTTCCGATAGTTGCCGTGTCAGGACGCATCCGATGGCGTCCGCCTTCGCCTCTTCCACCCCAGCGCCTGGAGAAGGTCTCCTATGGCGGTCTCACTATGTATGGGATGACGGAGGGTGAGGTCAGGGTTGACCCGGTAGCGATTACGCCGGCCCTCCCTCTTCTTGGTGACGTATCCCTCGTCCAGGAGGTCGGCGATGATCTTGCGCGTCGCCCTCTCTGTGATGCCTATAGCATCGGCCAGGTCGCGGGCCGTTATCCGCGGATGGCGGGACAGATAGCTCAGCACCATGCCGTGATTGGTCAGGAACCTCCATTCGGACATGGTTCACCTCCCTTCGGGAAAATATTCCGGGAATTCCCTCCAGAAGGTATTGACAAACCGCCTCTTTGGGTTATAATGGTGTTATACATGATCAACAGTTCATCATTACGATATCATGAAAGGAACATAGTGTGTCTGTGTTCATGTTGTCCTATCATAGCATATCTGTTGACTCAACGGAAACCCTAGCTTCGATCTTGAGACAAAGGAGGTGATCAACAATGCAGAAAAGGCCAACTCCCAAGCCGGCCGGCAAGCCCGCTCCCAAGCCCGCTCCCAAGAAGTAAGCTAGCGATAGCCCGAAGCACCAGGGGTGTGCAGAGTCAACTCTCACACCCCTGGTCTGTTAGTTGAGACTTCTGCCGTCTTGTGGAGTTACGGTGAACTGACCAGAAGCGATGCAGGAACACAGGTCCCGGGACACTTCGCCAGGGGTGGCTAGCTATTATTCGGTTTCGTCCGGTCTGATCAATAGAATCGGCAAGCCCGACTGTCGTAGCACATGATCGGCAACGCTGCCGAAGACAACACGTCCCAGCCCGCTGTGCCCGTGAGTGGCAATACAGATCAGATCGAAGGAATTGTCCTGAGCGTATTTGACGATAGACTCACCGACTCTCGATGGCTCCAGGATAATGTGCTCCACGCCTATTCCCTTCTTGGCCAGGGCCCCGGCAACACCCCCGAGATAATCCTTCATCTCGGCCTTCTGCCTCCTGGCCTCCTCCTCGATCATATCGGGCGTCTGGGGAGTCGCCCCTGCTATCGATGCCATGGCTATCCTGTCGGGTATGGACATCACATGCAGAAGAGCCACCTTGCTGTCGAACCTGAGGGCCTGCTCTGTCGCGTAGGGCAGGATCTGCTCCGCTAGCTTCGAGCCGTCAAGACAAATCAGAATCTTCTCAAACATCATAAACTCCTTTCTGTTGCTGGCCGGGTGCTCAAACGCGTCCGGGGGGCGCTGTCACATGGACCGATTCTTCACCTCGGCCTTACTTCATATACTATCAGGTTGCGGGGATAACGCAAAGACATGTCTAGGTATAGCGTTCAGGCTTAGAATAATGTCTCATGTGTCCTGCAGGGGGTATAATGCTGTCTATGCCTGAGCCCAACATCATAATCGTGGGCTTCATAGTCGTCGCGGCGATGGCATTTTTCATCTGGGGCAGGTTTCGTATCGACGGCGTGGCCATCTGCGTCCTGGTGGCCCTCTTTGCCTTCGGCCTCATCACCCCGGAGCAAACCGTGTCGGGATTCACCAGCCAGGCCACGGTCACGATTGCCGCCATGTTCATTGTCAGCGGAGGCCTTGTGCGCACCGGGCTGGTCGACTGGGCGGCGCGTCACATTGACCGCCTTGCTGGCAAGACCGAGATGCGCCTGGTTTTGGTGATCGCCATGACGGCAGCGGTGCTGTCGGCGTTTCTCATCAACACCGCCGTGGTGGCCATATTCATTCCTGTGTCCATGGTGCTGGCTCGCAGCCGCAAGACGGCCCCGTCCCGCGTGCTCATGCCCCTCTCTTTTGCCAGCCAGTTTGGGGGAGTATGTACGCTGATCGGCACATCCACCAATCTGATTGTCAATTCCATCGGTGTAGAGCGAGGGCTGGCACCCTTCGGCTTTTTCGAGTTCATGCCCCTCGGGTTGGCCATGACGGGTGCGGGGATGGTCTACCTGGCGACGGTGGGAAGGCTCTTGCTCCCGGTGCGCAAGGCAGAAGAGGAACAGGTGGACCGCTTTCGGCTCGCCGACTATCTGGCTCAGGCGGAGGTGCAGGAGAAATCGCCCCTGGTGGGAAAGACCTGGGAGAAGAGCAAGGTGCAGGCTGAGACGGGAGTTGAGCTGGCTAATCTGTTCCGCGCCGACAGAGCGGCTTCCCGTCCGTCCCGTACCGTCATCAGGGTCGGCGATATCCTGCTGCTGCACGGCCATATCGAGCAGATCCTGCAGATGGAATCCCGGTACGGTCTCAGTATCATGAAAGAGGCAAGGGTGAAGGACCGGGAACTCCGGTCTCATGATATGCAGCTGACAGAGGTGGTGATACCGCCGGGGTCGAACCTGGTCGGCCGTACCCTGGAGCAGGCTGCGGTGTTCCACCGCCACCGACTGAGCATCCTGGCTATCCAGCGGCGGAACCAGACCATGCGAGAGTCACTGGCCGACATAAAGCTTAAGGAGAACGATACGGTGCTGCTTCTGGGGCACAAAGACGACATCTCTCATGTCATGAACTCGCCGAATGCGATTGTTACCAATGAACTGACGGAGCTGTACTTGCGCAAGGACAGGGCGGTTATGGCCGTGGCAGCGCTGTTACTTGTCGTGGTACTCACCACTCTCGGCATCCTTCCCATCATGCTGGCGGCAATAGTCGGTGCTGTGGCCATGGTTGTCTCCAGGTGCCTCACCGTCGAGGAAGCCTACGGGGCCATCGATTGGAAGATAGTCTTTCTGCTAGGGGGAATGCTGCCGCTGGGCCTGGCGCTTGAACAGAGCGGTGCTGCCGCGTGGCTTGTGAACAACCTGCTGGGACCTCTGGCGGGAAATGGACCGGTGGTGCTCCTGGCAGTGATCTACATCCTGACGGCTGTCCTCACCGAGGTTATGTCGAACCACGCCGCCGCGGCGATCCTTGCCCCCATTGCCTTCACGGCTGCGGTTGCGGCAGATGTCGATCCCCGACCTTTCCTCGTAGCGATTACCTTCGCTGCCTCGACCAGCTTCACCACTCCTATCGGGTATCAGACGAATACCATGATCTATGCGCCCGGTGGATACCGGTTCACAGACTTCTTCAAAGTAGGGCTGCCGCTGAACGTGGTCTTCTTCGTGTTGAGTGTGCTCCTCATTCCGCTGATCTGGCCTCTCTGAGAAGCTCAGGGTATGGCCTTCACGG
>JAWOGR010000153.1:0-4962 GCA_046496625.1 Dehalococcoidia bacterium
CTCTTTGCCAGGAGTTCCACGGTCAGCCGGCAGAGATCATCGATGGAGTAAGGAAGGCTTATCTTGAGGATGCGACAGGACTCAAGCATACGCTTATAGTGGTCCTTGAGCCTGAACAGGCAGAATCGGCTCTTCTCGCTATCCCAGTTGCCGCGAATGCCATCGAAGCATCCGGTGCCGTAGTGCAGGGACTGGGTCAGAACTCCGATTTTGGCATCGGCCAACGGCATGAACTGGTTGCGTAGAAAGGCGTAAGCTGGCATATCATCTCCTTCTCCACCCTTATGGCTGTGAAGTCAACCAGAATTATACTTCGGCCCGATACCCAACACAAGCCTGCACAACTGGCTCGACCGCAGTCACCCGAACGCTCACCCGGAGACAACCACATGGCTGAGCGAACACTCCGGTTCAGATCGTCCCGGCCCACTCAACTGCGTTGACAAAGACCTGCAGGCCATCTCCACGGTCCCGCAGACGCTCTCTGCACCACCTCGGGTGTTGTGTGCCGCGAACGTAACGCTCCGGGTGCGGCATCAGCCCGAAGACGTGTCCGGAGGAATCGCATATACCGGCAATGCTGCCGACAGAACCGTTCGGATTGTAGGGATACGCGGCGGTAGTGGCTCCTTCGTCATCGGCGTAGCGCACCACGACGTTCAGCGCCTCCGCCACTCGAACGTCGGCAAACACCTTGCCCTCTCCATGGGCAACCGGAAGACACATGCTGCTGATACCCCTGGTGAATACGCACGGGCTCGATTCTTCTACACGGAGGCGGACCCAGCGGCATTCAAACCTGGCGGAGTCATTGGCAGCGATAGTCGCCGATTGGCGCGCTACATCCATAGACCCCTGCAGTATGCCCGCCTTAAGCAAGACCTGCAGGCCGTTGCAGATACCCAGGATGAGCTTTCCCTCATCCAAGAACCGCCGGATATCTTCCCCGAGCTTCAGCCTGAGTTCATTGGCCAGGATTCTCCCGGCTGAGATATCGTCTCCATAGGTAAACCCGCCGGGAATAGCCAGTATCTGGTAATCGGAAAGCTGTCTCTCCCTTCCAAGCAGTTCATTGATGTGCGCGAATTCCACGACCGCCCCGGCAAGCTCAAAGGCGAACGCCGTCTCCATGTCGCAGTTTGTTCCGGGAGCCCGGAGCACAACGGTTCTTACTTCAGCCATATCACCATCGCCCTACCAGCGTAGCGGTCTCTGCCACGCTTCCTTCAGTTCTTCAAGGGGAATCGCCACCACCACTCTGCCCGACAGGCCGAAAACCTCCAGGTTTCCGCCCTCTTTGACCCGGCCGATGGCTGCGAAATGGACACCGGTCATCGCACTCTCAAACGCGGAACTGTTCTCGGGACTTACTTCCGCCAGGAAACGCGTGTTTGATTCTGAGAACAGCACGTAATCGTCGCGGCTCATCGGTTCGCCCAGCGGGACCCTCTCCAGTCTTAGCTCCAGCCCGAGCCCTCCGGAGAACGCCATCTCAGCGGCAGCCACTCCTATCCCTCCCTCGCTACAATCATGACAGGCCAGGACCAGTCCCTTCTCTATGGCTGCGCTGAGCGCATCCATGAGTCGCTTGCCTCTGGCAGGATTCACCTTGGGCACGTTGTTGCCTGTGTATCCATTAATGCTGTAGTAATGCGACCCGCCCAGTTCGTTCCAGGTGGTGCCGACAACGTAGATGAGATCGCCCCGCTGTTTGCAGTCCATTGAAACCGTCCTCTTGACATCTTCCATCACCGATACCGCCGAGATCAGCAGCGTATGCGGAATGCAGATGCTGTGGCTCCCGGTCTCATACTCGTTGTACAGGCTATCCTTGCCGGAGATGAAGGGGGTCTCATATACGACCGCTGCGTCATAGCATCCTTGCGCCGCCCTCACCAGGGCACCGAGCCTGTCGGGCTTGTCGGGATTGCCCCAGCAGAAGTTGTCCAGCAGGGCCACCCTCTCGAGGTTACCCCCGACTGCGACGATCTGCCGCAATGCTTCGTCTATGGCCGAAGCAGCCATCCAGTAAGGGTCGATGTCCCCGTATTTGGGGTTGATGCCGTTGGAGACAATTATGCCTCTGTCGGAATCGAGTACCGGCCTGATTATAGCTGCATCGCCGGGACCATCGCTGCATGCTCCCACGAGAGGCTTGAGAACGCTGCCTCCCTGCACCTCATGATCGTACTGGCGTATCACCCATTCCTTGGAGCAGACATTCCACGAGCCCAGTATTCGCAGCAGGTCCGGCCCGAGATCGGGGGGCTGGGGGAAGTCCGGCTCCGGATGGTGCGGTTGCTCCCACACCGCCTCTCGCTCGATCTGAGGAATGCCCTCATGCAGGAACTCCATATCCATATCTCCGACGGAATTGCCTTCATAGAAGAGCTGCAATCGCCGATCGTCGGTGAACTCACCGATGACCGTGGCCTCGACATCTCCGCCCTGGCAAAGCTCCATCAGCCGGGCAACAGAGTCCGGCGGAACCGCCAGCACCATCCTCTCCTGCGCTTCAGACAGCCATATCTCTCTGTACGAAAGCCCTGCATACTTGAGCGGAACCCTATCCAGATAGACCTTCACTCCTGTCCCTGCCGCCATCTCTCCTACGGCCGATGACAGGCCTCCTCCTCCACAATCGGTGATCCTCCGATACAGCCCCAGATCGCGCGCCTTCATCAGGACGTCCAACACCTTCTTCTCCATGATGGGATTTCCGATCTGAACCGAGCTCGACGAAACACTCTCGGACTCAGTTGTGAGCTCTGCCGACGCGAAGGTAACGCCGTGAATCCCATCACGCCCGGTCCTGCCACCCAAGAGCACAACCAGGTCGCCCGGCTCCTGCCGTCCCATCTTGCTCATCTCAACCGGCAGCAGTCCCACCGTTCCGCAGAAGACCAGAGGGTTTCCCACATATCGTTCATCGAAGAGTACGGCACCGTTGAGCGTGGGAATCCCGAGCCGGTTGGCGTAGTCGGCCACTCCGGCCCGCACACCCCTGAACACCCGCCGGGGATGCAGGACTCCTTCAGGCAGTTCCTCATAAGGGTAGTCGGGTGGGCCGAAGCAGAAGACATCGGTGTTCATGATCGGCTTGGCTCCCAGGCCCGTGCCCAGCACATCCCTGATGACTCCGCCGATTCCTGTCGCCGCCCCTCCATAAGGCTCAAGTGCCGAAGGGTGGTTGTGTGTCTCCACTTTGAAGCAGATCGCATACCGACCGTCGAAGTCTATGACTCCTGAGTTGTCCTTGAAGACCGAGAGACACCACGGCTTTCTCAGCTCCTCCGTGGCTTTCATGACGGTGCTCTTGAGGAGGTTATCGATCGTCATCGGGCCAAGCCTGATCTTGCCACGAAAGGTCTTGTGTACACAGTGCTCAGACCAGGTCTGGGCCAGGGTTTCGAGTTCGACATCGGTGGGGTTGCGGCCCTGTCCGGCGAAGTAGTCCCGAATCTGTTTCATCTCGCTCAGATTCAGCGAGAGCCGGTCTCTACCCGACTCCGTCAGTTGCCTGTCATCGGCACCAAGCAGATCGACGCGGTTCAAGGCGAACTCATACTGAGTCGATGGCACAGAGGCCATCTCGTGTCCGGTGACCGCATGCTGAATGACGCGGTTGACCAGAAGCCTGTCACATATTGACCGGAAGTCTTCGGCGGGGAGGCTTCCCCAAAGCAGATATCTGCTTGAGGTCTTCACCGATCCAACCGTTGTGATGCCGAGATCGCGAATCCCCTTCGTGACGCTCTCCTCCACAGGATCTATCACTCCCGGATTGTAGGCAACCTCAACAGATCGACATCCCGGGGGTGAGCGTCCCGCGTCCGCCGCACCGCAGGAGTACTCATCGACTACAGGGTCGGCAAGCAGTTCCTCACATACCCGCCTCACATCGTCGTCAACGAGTTCTCCCTCGATAACATAAATGTCGGAAACCCGCACCCTCTCTACCCCTGTAATCCCGAGGTCGACAATGTCCTTGAGCACAGCTTCGCCCCGCGGATCACGTAGATCCTCCCTGACCGATACCTCTACTCGATGCAACATCACTCGTTCCTCGCTCCAGGTTCCGTCACTGCGCGCCTCAGGCACACCAACTCACGCAGATCCTCCCGATCGCCTGGAAGAGAAGCATATGCCGCAGTGCTCACCGGCCGGAGACAGGCAATCGCTGGTGTTGACAGCCCTACCACGATCCTTACAGGACGCCTCTCCATACAATCCATATCATCCGGCAGCCCGTGCTCAACACAGACAACCGTCTGTTTCGCTGCCATCACAACGGACAACGCCGGTCGTGATCATCCCATGACCATGCTCAAGAAGTACTTGTGCAGTCTCACATCTCCCGTTAGCTCGGGATGAAAAGCAATGGCTATCAGCTTCCCCTGCCTGCACCCAACCACAGTCCCATCACGTAGCGTGGCCAGAACATCCACTCGTGGCCCCACCCGTGAAACTGAGGGGGCACGGATGAACACCGCGGGAAACGGGTTGTCGCCCAGGACAGGAATGGATACGCGGTCTTCAAAGCTGTCCGCCTGCCTGCCGAAGCTGTTGCGCTCCACCTCTATATCCATCAGAGCCAGCGTCTCCATGCCGAGCCCTGAAACCTCTCTGGCCATACAGACCATCCCTGCACATGTTCCCATAGTCGGTAGGCCCGCCTGTGCCTTGTCTCTTACGGCGCGGACAAGACCGAAGCTGCTCATCAGCGCAAGCATTGTTGTGCTCTCTCCTCCGGGAATGACCAGGCCATCCAGATTGTCCATCTGATCAGGCAACCGAATCGGCTGAGCTTCGGCTCCGATTCGCTCAATGACGCTTATGTGCTCTGCAAATGCCCCCTGCAGGGCCAGGACCCCGATCCTCATATCCTGTAACTCTCTCTCAGAACCACTTACTCCCTCCTCCAGTGCATGAAACCCGTGTCACAGTATCGGCAGATAGTTC
>JAWOGR010000009.1:0-22154 GCA_046496625.1 Dehalococcoidia bacterium
AGGTTGTTGGCCAGTACGATGATCTCGCACCTGACTGCCTTCGTGATTGCCTCGAGCGTCCTGAAGTCCCGGTTCACGTGGAAATCGAGGTTGATGGAATCAGCGCCCAGCGACTCGAAGAACCGCGCCCGCGCTACGTTGTTTACATGAGCTATGGTCGATATGCGTATCTTCAGTTGCGGAAACTGCCGCTCTATCAACTCTACCAGGTAGGGGATAGTAACCGTCACGCTATCGACGCCGGTGCTGCTGATCCAGTCCAGGTGCTCCAGCAACTCCCGGTGGGTGCCCCTATCCCATTCCATGTTGCTCATACTGGGAGCATTGAGGAGGTAGTCGAACTTCAGTCCGGCTGCATGGGCTTGCTTGATGTACTCCCCGGCTCGTTCCCTGGTCATGTCCATATTCTCGGGGCTGGACCCGCCGGTGCCGATGAGGGAGATGGGCAGTACGCCGTACAGGTCTATACCGGCTTCCAGCCGGCTCAGTGGCTCGATCAGCGCAGGGTCCCAGTTCGTCGGTACTAGCAGTCGCATGTTAGCTCACTGTTCGGGGAAGGAGTTCGGGGTGCGGGATATGTAAGACTACCTGGTAGCATGGTGCGCGCTCCGTCTGAATAACTCGCATGTCGTGTCACGATCATGGCTGAGGACAGCGAGGGTTTCACAGCGGTGGCCTACGGAAACGCCCCACCGTCAATGGTGATAACCTGTCCCGTGATGTAGCCGGCCTTTTCGCCGGCCAGGAAGGCGACCAGTTCGGCCACGTCCTCAGGTTGTCCCAGTCGTGCCAGAGGAATCATAGACAGCAAGCCGTCCCGCGTTTCGGGGGGCAGCTTGTTCGTCATGTCCGTAACGATGAAGCCGGGGGCGATGGCATTAACGGTTATGTTCCGCGAACCCATCTCGCGGGCCACGCTCTTAGTGAAGGCGATGATACCACCCTTGGAGGCGGCATAGTTGCTCTGTCCGGCATTGCCCACCCGGCCCACGACAGACGACAGACTTATGACGCGTCCCCATTGCTGCTTCATCATATACTTCACGGCGTACTTGGTGCACAGGAACGCGCCACGCAGGTTGGTGTCGATCACGGCGTCCCAGGCGTCATCTGACATCCTCAGGAGTAGCGTGTCCCTGTTTATGCCGGCGTTGTTAACCAGGATGTCGATCTTCCCCCATCTCTCAGCCACCTGTTCCACCATGCTCTTCACCGCCCCGCTGTCACGCACGTCGGCTTCAACGGCCATGGCTTCGACGCCCATGTCGGTCATGCTCTTCACCACCTCATCGGCGTCGGCCTTGTTGCTTTCTTCAATGGCCACGTAGTTGACTGCCACCCTAGAGCCGAGCTCGGCCAGCTTGAGGGCGATGGCTCTGCCGATGCCGCGCGAGGCACCGGTGACCAGAGATACTCTGTTCTCCATCTCCATGCCTGTCACTAGCTGTTCATCCTTCTGAGTGCCAGACAGCAGTTCTCACCGCCGAGGCCGAAGCTGTTCTTCAAGATCAGGTTCACCCGAGCCTTGCGACCAACGTTGGGAACGTAGTCAAGGTCGCAATCGGGATCGGGCGTTTCGTAGTTTATGGTCGGGTGGATGTAGCCCTTGTTCATGACCAGCAAAGCCGCTATGGTCTCCACTACACCGGCGGCGGTGATGATATGTCCGATCATGGACTTGGTCGAGCTAATGGGAACACTGTAAGCGCGATCGCCGAGCACCATCTTGATGGCCTTGGTCTCGCAGGCATCGTTCAGCTTGGTGCTGGTGCCATGGGCGTTGATATAGTCGACATCTTCCGGCTTCGCCCCGGCATAATGCAGGGCGGTGCGCATGGCATAGGCCTCGGACTCGGGAGCGGGGGCTGTTGAGTCGTAAGCATCGAAGGACCAGCCTACACCGGCGAGTTCTGCCAGTATGTTCGCGCCCCGCTTTACAGCATGGTCATAGGTTTCCATAATGATCAAGCCGGCTCCCTCGCCGTAAACAAACCCGTTGCGGTTGAGGTCGAACGGGCGGCAGGCCTTAGCCGGGTCTGCCTCGCGGGAAAGCGCCCCCAGGACATCTATGCCCGCCACGCTCACCGGCTCCAGGCTGGAGTCGGAAGCTCCCGCTATCATCACATCGGCGTATCCGAGACGGATGAAGTTTGCGGCCGTGCCGATAGCATCCGTGCCGCTGGCGCAGAGGCTGTTGACGGCGCCGTTGGGCCCCTTGGCACCGAGCATCATTCCCACCTGCATTGATGCTCCGCTGGGCGTCGACCTGGTTATGAAGAGCGGATCGGCCCTCCTGGGGCCCACCCTCAGGTAGGTCTCCCATCCCCGCACCACATATCCCTGCTCCGTCATAGTAGAGATGGTAACGCCCACCCGCTCGGGGTCCTCGCGACTCATATCCAGATTGGCCGATTGTACCGCTTCTTTCGCTGCGGCAACGGCGAACTGAATGGTTCTCGATGTGCGGTCGACCACTTTCAGATCCATGTACTTCGAAGGGTCGAAATCCTTGACTTCGGCATTCACCTTAACCCTGAATGGTGTAGGGTCGAAGCGGGTGATGGGGCTGAAAGCGGGCTTGCCTGCGGCCAGGCCCTGCCAGAACTCGTCAACATTTAACCCGAGAGGGTTGATGGTGCCCATGCCGGTAATCACCACCCTCGGTATCTGCATCGTTCCCCATGAACTCATTGAACTCTCAGAAGGTGCTGGCGTGTTCATTCTACCCCCCTTCCAGCGGCCGCGAACAATCCCACGGAGGTACCACCATCGACAATGACGGTCTGTCCTCGTATCATGAAGGCCTCCTCGCTACACAAGAAGGCAACAACGTTCGCCACATCTTCAGGGGTGACCATTCTTCCCGCCGGAGTCAGGTAATGGCTGGCATTCGCCAGTCCTTCCTTGAAGTAGAACTTCAGGGCGTCCGTCTCCACTGCCGAGGCAGCCACGGTGTTGATGCATATGTTCTGAGGCGCCAGCTCTATTGCCAGATAGCGTGTCAGCGCCTCCAGGGCCGCTTTTGAGACTCCGACGACAGTGTAGTTTGGGAGCACATAGTGCGAGCCAAGGCTGGAGATGCCGACCACTTTGCCTCCCCGTCCCCCCATCAGCCTGGCCGCCCTCTGAGTGCAGAGAAGAAGGGCCCTCGCGTTGATGTCCATCGTCCACTCCCAGGCCTTGGTGTCCACCTCCATCACCGGCCGGCCCACTCCCGATGCAGCGTTGCTGATCAGGATGTCGAGGCGTCCATGCTTGCTCTCGATCGTATCGAACATCTCGTCGATCTTGGCGGGGTCGCCCACGTTGGCCCGGATGGTTTCGGCCTTTACTCCCAGAGCTTCGATCTCTCTGGCCGTTTCCGCGGCGGTCTCGCGGTGGCGGAAGAAGTTGACGATTACGTCTGCGCCCTGTGATGCGAGCTTCAGAGCAATGGCTTTGCCAATGCCCCGCCCTCCCCCTGTAACCAGGGCCAGCTTCCCTTCGAGCAACATAGCTAGACCTTTCCCTCTTTCGATACCCGGCTCTCTACATAGGAGACAAAATCGCCGAAGTTCTGGAACTTCTGAGCTTCTTCGTCAGGGATTTCGATCTCAAAGAGTTCCTCTACTGCCACCAGTGCCTGCACCACGTCCAGGGAGTCCGCCTTGATGTCCTTGAATGTGCTTTCCCTGGTTATGATGCTCGGGTCGACGCGCGTAATCCTGGCTACGATTTCTCTTATCTGCTCTTCAACAGTCATGCTTTACCCCCTTGGTTATATTTTTCCAGTTCAGACTTCAGGCTGTCAGTGGTTCTAGCTTGTACTGCGTTCTTGGCGCTTTCTATGGCATTAGCTATGTGGGGTGCCCGGCTAGCTCCGTGGGCTATCCTGACAACCCCGTCGACTCCCCACAGGATGCCTCCCCCTCCCTTCTCAGTCTCATTCGATATCTTGGTCGCCTGAAACAGCCTGTTGAACAATAGTTTAGCGAAAAACCCCGCAAACGGATACTTCTTCAGCTTCTTCTGTGTCCAGCCCAGGGCGTGCCCCCCGATGCTTTCGTAGAACTTCAGGAGGACATTTCCCACGAATCCGTCGCAGACGATGACATTGGCCTTGCCGCTCAAACCCTGGTTGCCCTCTATGTTTCCTATGAAGTTCAGGCCGCTCTTCTTGAGAAGTGAATGTGCTTCTCGCACTGCCTCATTCCCCTTGCTTTCTTCAGCGCCGGTGCTCAAGAGAGCTATCTTGGGCTCGGCGATACCCAAGAACTGCTTAGCGTAGACAGAGCCGACGATGGCAAAGTCAAGATACTGATGCGGCTTACAGTCGACGTTTGCCCCGAGGTCTACCAGCACGGTATTCGGCGCGAAGCTACCCAGAGCACCGACGATGGACGGGCGATACATGCCATCTACCATACCGATATACTGGATGGCGCTCACTGAGGCAGCGGCGCTGTTCCCGGCGCTCACGAATGCATCTGCCTCCCCTGACTTCACCATCTTGGCTGCTACAGCCACAGAGCAATCGGGCTTGTAACGTATCGCGGCAACGGGCGACTCGTTCTCTGCGATGAAGTCGTTTGCCGGCGCAATGTGGATGGACGCGTTCCTGGCAGTGGCGTACCTGGCCAGATGGTTCTCCAGGATGTCCGCCGCCCCGATGAGGAAGATCTCCACGTCGCTCTGCTGAGCCGCGAGCACTGCCCCCTTCACGGTCTCCTCCGGGGCATAATCACCTCCCATGGCGTCGACCGCCACCCTCACCCTGGTATTCCGGGCTGTGCTTCTAGTTTTGACCACGTGACAGCTTTGCTGTTGCCTCCCCTGCGACTACTACTTCGTCCTTCTGATTGCGGACTTCGAAACTGCAATTGGCATATGATACACCATCTCTATCCTCAATGGAATTGACGGCTGATTTGATAGTTAGCGTATCCCCGGGACGTGCCACCTCTTTGAACTTGGCGCGTAGCCTGCCGCTGGAGGACCAGTCCTCGCCGAACACCGAAGCCATCATCTCTGAAACATAGGCCAGGTTAAGCATTCCGTGGGCAATCGTGCCACCAAAGGGAGTGCTGGCAGCGAAGGACTCGTCCACATGGATGGGGTTGAAGTCGCCCGATGCCTCAGCATAGAGGTTAATCTTCTTCTGGGTGATCTGCTTCACCACCGGGGGGAAGGCCATCCCTTCGCGGATATCCCTAAGCATTTCGTTCCCCGGTGGGCAACGCTATGGTTGCCTTTCCTGCCTGCACCTTCTCCTTGCTCTGGTCGAGGATTTCCAGTTCCAGTATCAGCATGCCCATCTTGCCGCGCGCTATCTTCTGCGACACCCTGATGTGGCACTCGACAGTTGCGCCGACGGGCACCGCCTTGAAGAACTGCAGATCCTGCGAGGCATGTATGGCCACTGTGCCGGGTGGCAAAGAGATGGAGCCTGCCATAATGGCTATGGCACAGGCCGTGATTGCCAGCGGCGGGACGAAACCGTTCACCCTACCGTCGACGGCCTGCACATACTTCGAGATAAGCGAGGCGCTTAGCTCATAGCTTGTGGGGGCGAATTCGTAACCGGGTGTCAGTTGTTCGTAGTTCACGGTGTTACTCTGGCTCTGACTGGTTGAGAGTACATCGGCTAACTATGTACCGTACATTATACACTAGCTTGGTTAGTTGTCAAATCATCCTGCTGAGGCCGCCCGAACCCTCCGGCAGAAGGCAGTCATCAGTGAGGGGTGTCTGCGCGTGAGGCAACTGTGACAATACTGGATGGTGGGCCCGGCAGGGTTCGAACCTGCGACCAACCGGTTATGAGCCGGCCGCTCTGCCACTGAGCTACGAGCCCGTTGTTCCGGCCATGACCGGTCTGCCTGTCATGGCGCTCCAATCTGTCTGGAGCGGGAGACGGGACTCGAACCCGCGACACCCTGCTTGGAAGGCAGGAACTCTACCACTGAGTTACTCCCGCAAAGTCGAACCTATTTTACCCGAAATGCTCGGCGGGGTAAACTTGCACGGTCGCAGCAGGCGTGTTACTGGCGGTCAGAGGTAGGGCGACACGATGTCAATCATGAGTGCGTAGGACAGTATGCCGGTCAAGCCTGCTGAAGATCAGTTGCCAGGTGTACAGCATACGCTCGACAGGTGGTGCAGTACTCGGCCGCAGAACTGCGTCAGCATCGTGGACTCGCATTATCCCTGACCCAGCCTACTATCTTGT
The DNA here is from genome assembly GCA_046496625.1 of Dehalococcoidia bacterium. GTDB lineage: Bacteria > Chloroflexota > Dehalococcoidia > GIF9 > AB-539-J10 > RBG-13-51-36. The sequence continues at coordinate 6,209 of JAWOGR010000009.1, forward strand.
CAAGGGACGTACCGGGCAGGAACACCTCTTTGATGCCGAGCTTCTTGAGCCCGGGGATGTCCTCCTGGGGGATGATGCCGCCGCCGATGACCTGCACGTCCTCCAATCTGCTTTCTTTGAGCAACTCGATTACGCGCCCGAACAGATGCATGTGGGCTCCAGAGAGACAGCTCAACCCGATGAGATCGGCATCCTCCTGCAAGGTGGCGGCGACTATCTGCTCCGGCGTCTGGTGAAGGCCGGTGTACACCACCTCGAAACCGGCGTCACGAAAAGCGCGGGCGATCACCCTGGCTCCGCGGTCATGTCCGTCGAGGCCGGGCTTGGCCACCAGGATTCTTATCTTTCTCGCCGAGTTTGTCATATCGTTCCTCGCTATATCTAATAGTATCCCGGGTCGCGGTACTCACCGAAGATCTCCCTCCAGACATCGCATATCTCCTGCTCGGTGGCATACTCCTTGACCGCCGCTATCACGTAGGGCATCAGATTCTTGTCCGTCTTGGACGCAGCGCGCAGGTCGCTGATGGTCTGCGCCACCTTGCGATTATCCCTGGAAGCTTTCACTTCCTTCAGCCTGTCGAGTTGCTTCTCTTCGACCTTCTCGTCTATCTTCAGTACTTCAGTCGGGGGCTCATCCTCCGCAGTATACTTGTTCACCCCGACCATGACCTTCTCCCCACCGTCTAGCTGCTTCTGGTAGTGGTAGGCGGCGTTGGCGATCTCCATCTGGGGGAAGCCCTTGTCTATGGCGGCAAGCATGCCCCCCATCTCGTCGATCTTGTTGATATACTCCCAGGCCTTCTCCTCTAACTGGCTGGTCAGCGACTCGACGAAATAGGAGCCGGCGAGGGGGTCGATGGTGTTGGCGACGCCAATCTCATCGGCGAGCACCTGCTGTGTGCGCAGTGCGATGGTGGCGGCGAACTCAGATGGCAGGGCCAGGGTCTCATCGAGAGCATTGGTGTGCAGAGACTGCGTTCCGCCGAGAACCGCCGCCAGGGCTTCGGTGGTGGTCCTTACAATATTATTGTAGGGCTGCTGGGCGGTGAGGGAGCACCCCGCCGTCTGGGTATGAAACCTCATCCACCATGAGCGGGCGTTCTTGGCCTTGAATCTGTCCTTCATAATCCGGGCCCACATCCTTCTGGCGGCTCTGAACTTGGCGATCTCCTCGAAGAAGTCGAGATGGGAGTTGAAGAAGAAGGAGAGTCGGGGCGCGAAGGCATCAACATCCATCTTCTTCCTGTCAATGACGTCCTGCACGTATGCTATGCCATCGGCCAGTGTGAATGCTAGTTCCTGTATGGCGGTGGAGCCGGCCTCCCGGATGTGGTAACCGCTGATGCTTATTGTGTTCCACAGGGGCACATTATCGGTGCCGAACTCGACGGCGTCGCTTATCAGTCTAATCGATGGCTCGGGCGGGAGCATAAAGGTCTTCTGGGCTATGAACTCCTTCAGCATATCGTTCTGAATGGTGCCGCCGATCCTGTCCCAGCCTATCCCAGCCTTGTCGGCGACGCCCAGATACATGGCCCAGAGCACGAGTGCAGGCGGGTTGATGGTCATGGATGTAGTGACCTCGTCCAGCGGAATGCCGCGCGTTAGTATCTCGAAATCCCTCAGGGTGTCTATAGCTACACCGCACTTGCCGCACTCACCCTGTGCGCGGGGCGAATCGGTATCGTAGCCCATTAGGGTCGGGAAGTCGAAGGCAGTGCTCAGCCCGGTCTCGCCTTCCTTCAAGAGGTGATGCCACCTCTTGTTGGTGTCCTCGGCGCTGCCCATGCCGGAGAACATGCGGAAAGTCCACTCCCTCCCCCGATACATGGTAGGCTGGCAGCCTCTGGTGAAAGGGAAGATGCCGGGATAGCCGATATCGCGCTTGAAGTCGAGGTCTTCGATATCCTCAGGGGTGTAGATCCCCTTTATCTCGAAGTCGGAGACGGTCGAGAACCTCTGTTTTCTCTCAGCCTTTTTCTGCCTGGCCTCTTCTACCTCCTTCTCCCACTTCTTCTTGCCCTCCCGTGCCTCCCGCAGAGTATCCTCGGTGAACATGGTCAACTCCTCTATCTGGTGCCCAATACCTGGCGTGCGATCGTCCATCTCTGCATCTCGGACGTTCCCTCGTAGATCTCCGTTATCCGCTGGTCGCGATAGTAGCGCTCTACGGCAAAATCCTTGGTGTAACCGTAGCCGCCGAATATCTGGAGAGCCTTGTGGCAGACCCTGTGGGCGGCCTCAGAGGCATAGAGCTTGGCCATCGCAGCTTCCTTAGGAGGAGCGTGCCCTTCTTTCTTGGTAAGCCAGGCAGCGCGGTAGGTGAGCAGGCGGGCTGCGTCCAGCTCGGTGGCCATGTCAGCGATCATCCACTGAATCGCCTGGAGGCGTGCCAGTTCCTGATCGAACTGCTTTCTCTCTTTGGAGTAGGACACGGCTGCGTCATAGGCGGCCTGCGCAATGCCGAGTGCTTGGGCAGCTATGCTGACCCTGCTGGCGTCAATGCCCTGCAATGCTATCTTGAATCCCTTACCCTCTTCGCCCAGCATATTGGACACCGGTATCTTACAGTCATCGAAGATAAGCTCCGCCACCGAAGCAGGGTGCAGTCCCATCTTCTTCTCCAGCTTGCCTATGGAGAATCCCTTAGTGCCCTTGTCCACGACGAAGGCGCTTATTCCTCTGTAGCCCAGCGATCTGTCTTTGGTGGCGAAGGTGGTCACGAAGTCCGCCTCCGCGCCGTTGCTTATGAAGATCTTGGTGCCGTTGAGTACATAATGATCGCCTTCGCGCACGTATTTCGTCTCCAATGCGGCGACATCGCTGCCGGCCATGGCCTCGGTCAATCCGAAAGCCACAATCGACCCATCAATCACGCGGGGTATGTAGTGGTTCTTCTGCTGCTCCTGGCCGTGCATGACTATCGGGTACATGGCCAGACCCAGGCTGACCAGATATGCAACGCCGATTCCGGCGGAGGCACGAGATATCTCCTCGGAAGCTATGGTGAATGTGACCTCGTCGCCACTACCTCCGTACTCCTCGGGGAAGTGGACGGCGCACAGGCCCGCCTCGGCCATCTTTTTGTAAGTCTCGTGGGGAAACTCGTTGGTCTCGTCCCATTCAGCAGCACGGGGTTCGATTTCACGTGCACAGAAGTCCCGCACCATCGTACGGAACATCTTCTGGTCTTCGGTGAGTTCAAAATCCATCTTGCCTCCTTTACTCGCTAGCCAGAAGCCGTTTTCTGTGGGAGAGTGGCCTTGAACAAGAGGCTGTTGCCAGCAGATCCCTGAAGGAGTCTCCTGAAGGCTTTCGCCACCGTAGGAATATCACCCACCACGGCACTGCCTGATTTTACATCGCTACAGCGGTCGGGGTCAATCGCCGACATCGTTGACGGATATGTGCATTTGTAATACACTACCGATCGAACATGTGTACTCCTACAGCCAGGAGGGAGGGCACCCGGACTCGATTTGAGTGCCCTATTTTTATGCGCGCAAGGAAAGGAGAGCTATGGATTTAGTCTGGATCGGTGTAATCGCGGGGCTGGTTGGAGCGGCAGTGGCTGCATATTTCGCACGCTACGTTCTGAAGCAGAACCCGGGCTCGGATAGGATAAGGGAGATCTCCGACGCCATCAAGGAAGGCGGACTCGCATTCATCCACAGGGAATACAGGACCCTGGCCATCGTAGTAGCCGTGATAGCAGTCATCCTGCTGTTCTCTATGCCCGCCGACCTTGGCTGGAGGATGGCGATCGCCTTTGTCTTCGGCGCGGCGTCTTCGATGGCTGCAGGATATGCCGGCATGAACATGGCATTGCGGGCCAACGGCAGGACTTGCGCTGCCGCACAACAGGGTCTGAACCAGGGGCTGAAGGTCTCTTTCAGAGGCGGAGCAGTCATGGGGTTGACTGTGGTGAGCGTGGGGTTGATCGGACTATCCGTCCTCTATCTCGCCTGGCACGGTCTTCCGGAATTCAGATTCCTCTATATCATACCCGCCTACGGAACGGGTGCTTCACTCGTGGCTCTCTTTGCCAGGGTCGGAGGTGGGATCTTCACCAAGGGAGCGGATGCTGGTGCCGACCTGGTAGGCAAGGTGGAGGCGGGGATACCCGAGGATGATCCAAGGAATGCCGCTGTCATCGCCGATAACGTGGGTGACAACGTGGGCGATGTCTGCGGTATGGGAGGTGACCTGTTCGAGTCCTACGTCCAGACCGTTATCGCCACTATGACACTCACAACTGTTGGTGCGATGGTGGCACCCTGGGTGACGGGGCAGTTGTTCCCCGGGCTTGCAGCGGAGGCGGCCCTGCGACACGCCTGGTGGCTACCCCTGCTGATTATGGCCGGGGGCATCGTCGCTTCTGTGATCGGCTGTTTCATGGTCAGAATAGGAGAGAAGCTTGAGATGAGTGCCCTCCTGGGTGCTCTTCGTCGCGGCACACTGGGTGCCACGATCCTTGCCGCAGTGTTTGGCTTCCTGGTGATCTACTTCCTTGGTGCCAGTGTCGGTCTTTTCTGGGCCATGCTTGCCGGTCTTGTCGCGGGTGCGCTGATAGGTGAGAGCACCAACTACTTCACCTCGTATGTTCACAAGCCGACCCAGGAGATAGCCGAGGCTTCGACCACCGGCGCCGGCGCTACGATAATCCGCGGCTTTTCTACGGGCCTGATGAGTACATGGCCGCCGGTGATCTTCATCGTTATAGCGGTCATCGTAGCTTTCCAGTTCGGAAACTTCTACGGAGTTGCCCTGGCCTGCGTTGGCATGCTGTCGACTCTGGGGGTTACGCTGGCAACCGATGCCTACGGTCCAATAGCCGACAATGCCGGAGGTATCACCACTCAGGCGGGATTGCCGGATGAGGTGCGTGAGAGGACCGATGCCCTGGATTCTCTGGGCAACACCACGGCAGCTACAGGAAAGGGATTCGCCATCGGTGCCGCCGCCATGAATTCGCTGGGCCTGATCCTGGCCTTCTCCATGGCTGTAGGCATAGTGACGGTGACACTTGAAGGCGAACTGGTGTTGCCCGATGCGATGAGCCTGCTCAGTGTTCCGGTGATAGTAGGACTGTTTCTGGGCGCTCTGATGCCCGCTATTTTCTGCGCAATGACCATGAAAGCGGTGGGTGTGACTACCGGGGCGATCATTGACGAGGTTCGCAGGCAATGGCGAGAGATCAAGGGCCTGATGGAGGGGACAGCCAAGCCGGAGTACGGGAAGTGTGTGGACATCGCCACCAGGATAGCATTGAGGCAGATGCTGCTGCCGTCGATAATGGCGATAGTTGCGCCCGTGGTGGTGGGCATAGTACTGGGTAGATATGCGCTGGCCGGCTTTCTCATCGGCGCTCTGGTTACCGGTGTCATACTCGCGATTACTCTGAACAACGCCGGCGGTGCCTGGGACAACGCCAAGAAGTGGATAGAGTCCGGCAAGTTCGGAGGCAAGGGCTCCGATGCGCACAAGGCCAGTGTCGTAGGGGATACGGTGGGAGATCCTATGAAGGATACCGCCGGGCCCTCACTTAACATAATGATCAAGCTCATGTCTGTGATCTCGCTTATGCTGGCGCCGGTGCTTATGAATTTCCCGGGCCTTATCTAGCCGCCTGTCAGTCGGGACAGATTCCGGGAGTGATACCGTTCCGCCTTAGCGAGGAGCCCGACCTGGCGGGGCACATGGTGGAGGCGTTAGCTGCGAGGCATTCTCACCGCTCTTCCTTTGAGCGCCACAAGGCCCGGTGCTACAATAGAGCCTATGCCTGATGCAATACGCGTCAAAGGCGCCAGAGAGCACAATCTCAAGAACATAGATGTAGTCATCCCCCGCAACAAGCTGGCGGTCATCACCGGTGTCTCGGGCTCAGGGAAGAGTTCTCTCGCGTTCGATACCATCTATGCAGAAGGGCAGCGCCGCTATGTCGAGTCTCTGTCTGCCTATGCCAGGCAGTTCCTGGGGCAGATGGAGAAGCCGGACGTTGATTACATAGAGGGTCTCAGCCCGGCAATATCCATCGATCAGAAGGGGCCGCCCCATAATCCGAGATCCATAGTCGGCACGCTTACCGAGACATACGACTATCTGCGGCTTCTCTTTGCCCGAATCGGACGTCCTCACTGCGCCCAATGCGGGAGGGCGATTTCGCGTCAGACGGTACAGCAAATCGTCGATGCCGTTCAGGACATACCGGAGGGTAGCAGGATTATGATCCTGGCGCCCCTGGTCCGTGATCGAAAGGGCGAACACCAGGCGATATTCAGGGATCTGCAGAAGGCAGGGTTCGTAAGGGTTCGAATAGATGGAGAGATCCACGACCTGTCTGAGGAACTCCAGCTTGATAAGAACAGAAAGCATACTGTGGAGGTGGTAGTCGATAGGCTGGAGGTGGAGAAGGGGGCAAACGCCGCACGGCTGGCCGATTCCGTCGAGACGGCTCTCAAGCTGGGGGCCGGTGTGGTCCTGGTGAAGGTCGTTGACGGTGAGGAGTCGCTGTTCTCCGAGCATTTTGCCTGTGTGTATTGCGGGATAAGTCTGGGTGAGATCGCTCCCCGGACTTTCAGCTTCAACAGCCCGTACGGAGCCTGTCCTGCCTGCACCGGTCTTGGTTCGAATCTGGAGATCGACCCCAATCTGGTCATCCCCGACAGGGGGCTGAGCCTGGCCGAGGGAGCCATCCAGCCATGGACGACGAACGGGCGGCTTAAGCCCTGGTACGATAACATGCTGCGCTCTCTAAGTCGGCGGCACGGGTTTTCGCTGTCCACCCCGGTAGATGAACTGGCAGAGGGGGTCCTGCACATGGTCCTCTATGGTGACGGCGGTGAGCCGTTTCCGGTGAGATATGAAGACCGTCAGGGCCGGGTGCGCCAGTACTATGCTCATTTCGAAGGTGCTATTCCCCGCCTTGAGCGCCGCCATCGGGAGACCGAATCAGACGGCATCAGAGCCGATATCGAGCGCTATATGACATCTAATCCCTGTCTCGCCTGCCGGGGGAAGAGACTTAAGCCGGAGTCTCTGGCCGTCACGATTGCCGGTAAGAACATCATGGACGTTAGCGGCATGCCCGTCACCAGATCTCTGAGATGGGCGGAGGACCTGGGCGATCGGCTCACCTCACGCGAACTCATGATAGGCAGGCAGGTAATCAGGGAGATCCAGGCCCGGTTGGGCTTCCTCACGAACATAGGTCTGGGCTATCTGACCCTCGACCGGCCTTCAGCGACCTTGAGTGGCGGTGAGGCGCAGAGAATCCGTCTGGCCACGCAGATAGGAAGCGGGCTAACCGGTGTCCTCTACATCTGCGACGAACCAACGGTGGGACTGCACCCGGCAGACGGTGCCCGACTCATAACCACGTTGCAGCACCTCAGAGACCTCGACAACACCGTGATAATCGTGGAGCATGATGAAGCTGTTATGAGGGCAGCGGACTACATCATCGATATGGGCCCGGGGGCCGGCGAGCATGGAGGAAGAGTCGTGGTCGCGGGCGCGCTGCAGGATATCCTGGACTGTCCCGAGTCGATAACCGGGCAGTATCTCAGTGGAGCAAGGCAGATCGCTCTGCCACACGAACGCCGTCAAGGCTCGGGACAGGAACTGCTGATCAGGGGGGCAAGAGCGAACAACCTGAAGGGCATCGACGTACATGTACCCCTGGGTAAGCTCGTCTGCGTTACCGGTGTGTCGGGGAGCGGAAAGAGTTCACTGATTAACGAGGTGCTGTATAAGAGACTGGCCCGCCTTCTGTATCGCGCCAAAGAGAGGCCGGGAGAATGCGACAGCATCACAGGCGCAGAGTACATCGACAAGGTCGTGAACATCGACCAATCGCCGATCGGTCGCACCCCGCGGAGTAATCCTGCCACGTATACAGGGACATTCACCCCTGTTCGTGAGCTCTTTGCCGCTGTTCCCGAAGCGAGAATGCGCGGCTACCTCCAGGGACGCTTCTCTTTCAATGTGAAGGGGGGCAGGTGCGAGGCCTGCCAGGGAGCAGGCTACGTTCAGATAGAGATGCAGTTCCTGGCCAATGTCACCGTCGCCTGTGAGGTGTGCAAAGGCAAGAGGTACAATCGCGAGGCGCTGGAAATCCGCTTCAAGGGCAGGAACATCGCCGAGATCCTGGATATGACGGTCGACGAGGCCCTTGCCGTCTTTGAGCACATACCCAGAGTGAAGAACAGGCTGCAGACGCTGCGGGACGTGGGTCTGGGGTATATTCGACTGGGACAGCCGGCGCCCACCCTGTCCGGAGGCGAAGCCCAGCGAGTCAAGCTGGCCTCTGAGTTGTCCCGTCGCTCCACGGGTAAGACCCTTTACATACTGGATGAGCCGACTACCGGGCTTTCATTCTCGGACATTGATTGCCTTCTCGGAGTACTGCAGCGCCTGGTGGAACAGGGCAACACGGTAGTGGTGATCGAACACCAGTTGGATGTGATCAAGAATGCCGATTGGGTCATCGACCTCGGTCCGGGAGCGGGCGACGACGGAGGTGGTTTAATGGGTGCCGGGGCTCCTGATGAGCTAGCGCAGAACGAAGCCTCTTCCACAGGGCAGTATCTGCGTGCTATATTATTGAGGCAGCATGATGAGGTCGTGACATGAGTACCGAGTTCGACAGAGAGACCGTCCTGGAGTCCATATACGAGAATGTCCGGGATAGGAACATGGTGAAGCATATGCTTGCCACCGAGGCGATTATGCGCGCCCTCGCCAGGAGGCTCGGTGATGATGAGGAGGAGTGGGGACTTGCCGGACTGGTTCACGACATCGACGTGGAACTGGTGAAGCACGACATGAGCACTCACAGCCGGCTGGGAGCTGACATCGCACGGGAACTGGGAGCCAGCGAGGCCATCACCCACGCCGTTCTGTGTCACAACGAAGCTCACGATGTTCCCCTGGAGACGCAATTGGACAGGGCTCTCTTCTGCGCTGACCCTTTGAGCGGCCTTATCACCGCCGCTGCGCTGATCCGCCCCGACAAGCTGACCGGCCTGACGACCAGGTCGGTGATGAAGCGGTTTCGCGAGAAGAGCTTCGCCGCCGGGGTTAACAGAGAGCAGGTGGCGGAATGCCGCGATATCGGGTTGGAGCTTGAGGATTTCATCACCCTGGGTATCGAGGCTATGCAGGGGATCGCTTCAGACCTGGATCTCTAGCATTTCATCCAGGTCTTTTGCTGCGTCGGAGAAGTTCTCCAGAGGCCTGTAATCGAGGAAGTTCTCCCTGTAGTATGAGAGCAACTGGCCGGTGGCGAAGACATGATGAGCCTGTCTTGCTGCTGGAATGTCCGACTCGCCGTTTCCCATGTACACCACCCTGTACCCTTGCTTGAGGAACAACCGTATGTATGCCTCTTTGAAGCCGTCATCCAGTGGCTGGCCGTCGGGTGCTGTGTACCGCACCTGTATTCCTTCAGGTAGAAATGAGGTTCGAGCCGCATACACTTCGGCGTTGGCGAGGCCGAGGTCTCTCATTGTGGCATCAATGTAGAAGTCGAGGCCATTGCTCACGATGACGAACCTGAAACCTCTGGCCAGGCAGTAGTCCACGAATCCCCGAAAACCGTATCGTACCTTCACCTTACCTTTTAAAGTATCGAGCAGTGCGGGCCTGTCGGCCTTGACCGTAGCGAACGCGCGGGTGTTGAAGTCCAGCACCGACATCCTTCGCTCCCTGTAATCCTGAAGCAATCGTCGCCAGTCGTCACATGAGTGGGCGTCGAGTAGATGGAAGCTGGCATCATCCTCGGTTATAGTGCCGTCGAAATCACATTGCACCAGTGTCTTCATCATCTCAAATTGATCTGCACGGGGCGATGGCCATAGATCGATAGCTGCAAGGGAACGGAGCATAGATTAGCATATTGCCCGGGAGGGATAAAGCCTGAGTTCTTGGCCGGCCAACTGGCGTTCATAGGGTGGGCTTCGGTGGATCCCGGGTGGCTGCCCATCGTCCGTTGAGATCAACGCGACGCCCGGCCCCGCCCCGGGGTGCTTCATTGTCGATCGGCGGAGTATGTTTGATGCCAGTTAGGACAGGCTCCACCTTCCATATCTATAGTGTCAAGCGCGCCAGTTGACATGCTTATCAGCCTGTGGTAAATTGGGGAGTTGGTGTCTACTACAAGGTAAAGGCTTAAGAAAACGTAAAGGCCGGCTGGCCGAAGCCGAACGGAGTTTTCCTACAGTAGACCGGCGACTAGCCAGACGGCTTTTCACTTGCCTAAAATAGGGAGAATAGCAATGCCGACAGTGAATCAGCTTGTTCGTAAGGGGCGGAAGAAACTGGGAAAGAAGAGCGATGTCCCGGCGCTTCATTACGTTCGAAATACAATGAAGGCAAGAGTCACCTGGGGGCAGGGAGCGCCTCAGAAGAGGGGCGTATGCGTTCAGGTTAAGACTGTTACGCCCAAGAAGCCTAACTCTGCATTGCGTAAGGTCGCCCGTGTCAGATTGACCAACGGCATGGAGGTGACCGCCTATATACCGGGGGAGGGGCATAATCTGCAGGAGCACTCGGTGGTGTTGATTCGCGGGGGCAGGGTGAAGGACGTTCCGGGAGTCCGCTACCACGTTATCCGCGGCACCCTGGATACCGAGGGAGTGGCAAATCGTAAGCGGGGCCGCAGCAGATATGGTGCCAAGGCCCCGAAGTAGTAAGGAATATCAGATGCCGAGAGATGCCAGAAGAGTAGTCAGACGAGTACCGCCGCCGGACGCCAAGCATAATAGTGTCACCGTGTCCAAGTTCATAAATCGGCTGATGATTCGAGGCCAGAAGAGTACGGCCGAGCGGATCGTCTATGATGCCCTGCAATTCGCCGCCGAGCAGGTGAGCAGCGAACCCGAAGAAGCTCTGGAGCGCGCGATTAGAAACGCTACCCCACTGGTCAAGGTCAAGTCGCGTCGTGTAGGCGGGGCTACCTATCAGGTGCCTATGGAGGTTCCTGAGGATCAGGGCCGCGCCCTGGCGATGAGGTGGCTTATTGCATCTGCAAGGGCTCGGAGCGGCAAGTCGATGGCTCAGAAGCTGGCCTCAGAGCTGGTTGATGCTATCCAGGGCCGAGGAGTAACGATCAAGAAACGCGAGGATATTCATAGGATGGCAGAGGCTAACAAGGCCTTTGCTCACTATCGTTGGTGATAAGCTGTGGCGAAAGCATTACTTGAGGCAAAGGACAAACCTATGTCGCGGACGTTTCCATTGGACAAGATACGGAATATAGGTATCATCGCTCACATAGATGCTGGCAAAACCACAGCTACTGAGATGATCCTCCACCACGCGGGACGTACTTACAAGGTCGGTCGGGTGGACGAGGGAACCGCGGTTATGGACTGGATGGATCAGGAAAGAGAGCGAGGCATTACCATCTCATCAGCCGCTACCACATGCCAGTGGCACGGGCACCGCATAAACATAATCGACACTCCCGGGCACGTGGATTTCACGGCCGAGGTCGAGCGCAGTCTGCGCGTACTTGACGGCGGTGTGGTCGTTTTCGACGGTGTGGCTGGAGTCGAAGCTCAGTCAGAGGCTGTTTGGCGCCAGGCAGACAAGTACGGCGTGGCCAGGATCTGCTTCGTCAACAAGATGGACAGACTGGGCGCCAGCTATGACCGTACTGTGGACATGATAGGTCACAGGCTGAGGAGCAAGGCCTTGCCTGTGCAGCTTCCCATAGGTAGCGAGAAGCAGTTCCGAGGCGTCATCGATCTGGTCGAGGGCAGGGTAGTTCCCTTCGACATGGGATCCGCTTCCGGCTCGACTGAGGAAGGGAGCGAAGCTCTGATTGCCAGACACCGCCAGGAGATGATAGAGAGCCTGGCAGAGCTTGATGATCAGATAATGATCGCTTACCTTGATGGGCAGGAGATATCTGCTTCTGAGATAAGAGCAGCGATCAGGAGGTTGACCATCGTCAGCCGCGTTGTCCCGGTTCTCTGTGGCAGTGCTTTGAGGGATAGAGGCATCCAGTTATTGCTGGACGCCATCGTTGACTATCTCCCGTCGCCGGTCGATGTTCCTCCTGTTGTGGGCACAAATCCCAAGACCGGAGAGGAAGTCCGTCGTCTAACAAGCGATGATGATCCCTTCTCTGCCCTGGCGTTCAAGACGGTGTCCGATCCTTTTATGGGCAGACTGGTCTACATGCGTGTGTATTCAGGCGGGATAAGAGCGGGAGCCCAGGTGCTGAACTCCACCACAGAGAAGAAGGAGAGACTGGGTAAGCTGTATGTTATGCATGCTGACCATCGTGAAGAGGTCGACCGTACTGAGACCGGGGCTATAGTGGCTACTCTCGGACTCAAGACGACCGCAACGGGGGACACCCTCTGTGAACCGGCAAGGCCGGTTCTCTTTGAGCCCATACGCTTTGCTGAGCCTGTGCTTGCCATGGCCGTTGAGCCCAAGAGCAAGGCTGATCAGGACAAACTGGACGATACGCTTTCCAAGCTTGCTGTAGAGGATCCTACCTTTAAGATCTACCATGATCAGGAGACCGGACAGACGTTGATCTCGGGAATGGGTGAACTCCACCTCGAAGTGCTAATGGAGCGGATATTCCGTGAGTACGGAGTCAGGGTGAATGGCGGCAAGCCGCAGGTGGCCTACAAGGGAACCATCACGGTTCCTGTGGAATCCGAAGGCAGATTCGTGCGGCAGTCCGGTGGTAGAGGTCAGTTCGGGCATGTTTGGCTCAGAATCGAGCCCGGCGAGCGTGGCAGCGGATTTGAGTTTCGTGAGGAGATCAAGGGTGGGACTATACCGCGGGAGTTTGTTCCCTCCGTCGAGACCGGTGTCAAGTCCGTCCTGCAGAGCGGGGGGCTGTCCGGTTATCCGGTCGTGGATGTGAGGGTGACATTGTATGATGGCAGTTTTCACGAGGTTGATTCTTCAGATGTGGCGTTCAGGATGGCGGCCTTTATGGCTATGAGGGATGGCCTGGATAAGGCTAAGCCCATCATCCTCGAGCCGGTTATGGAGGTGGAAATATTGACACCCGATCAGTTTACGGGGGATGTAATCGGCGATCTGAACTCCCGAAGATCTCGTATCGAGGGCATAGAGAGTCGTGATGACTCGTCCACCATCCGATGCCTCGTTCCTCTGGGGGAGACGTTCGGTTTCGCGGGGGATCTGAGGTCGCTGAGCCAGGGCCGGGCGAGCCATACAATGCAGTTTCATCATTACGAAGAACTACCTCAGAGCCTGGTGGAACAGGTTGCCGCTAGAGCGGGGAGAAGCAGATGAGTGAGCAGAAGGTGCGCATAAAGATCAAGAGCTTTGATCACAGATTGGCCGACCAGGCTGTGAGGCAGATTGTCGAGACGGTTGAACGTACCGGTGCCATAACGGTCGGCCCGGTCCCGTTGCCCACAGATATCGAGAAGTTTTGCGTGATTCGCTCTCCGAACATTGACAAAGACTCCAGGGAGCAGTTTGAGATAAGGACGCACAAGAGACTGATTGACATATTGCAGCCGAGCTCCAAGACCATAGATGCATTGAGTCAACTCAACCTGGCGTCAGGAGTCGAGATCGACATCAGGCTATAGGTGTGATTATGTACCCAGGGATTATCGGTAGAAAGGTAGGCATGACGCGGGTCTTCCTGGAAAATGGACAGGCCGTCACAGTCACGGTCATCAAGGCGGGGCCTTCAGTTGTGACTCAGGTGAAGACCCGCGCCAGCGACGGGTACGATGCTGTCCAGTTGGGGCTCGTTGTCGACGAAGGCAAGAGATGCCGGCTCAACTCGCCAGAGAGGGGACACCTCAGGGGGATAGACAGGGTACGCCATCTGCGCGAGTTCAGGATCGACCCCGATTCTATGGGGGAGGGCGCCGCCGGGCGTAACGACAAGATCGACGTCGGTTTTCTGAAGCCGGGTGACACCGTCAGTGTTGTTGGATTCTCTAAGGGGAAGGGATTCGCCGGAGTGGTGAAGCGACACGGGTTTGCCGGTGGGCCTAAGACCCATGGGCAGACCGATCGTCACCGCGCTCCCGGGTCGATCGGGGCTACCACGTTTCCCGGAAGGGTTTTGAAGGGGAAACGAATGGCAGGACATATGGGAGACAGCAGGGTGAAACTGCGTGGTCTCGAGGTAGTGCAGACTGATCCCGAGCGTAACCTGCTGTTGGTTAGAGGGTCAGTGCCTGGAGCCAACGGTGGGCTACTGATAATCGAGAAGGCAAGGTAGCAGGAAGTGGAAGTGCCAGTTTACGATTTGAGCGGTCAGGTTGTCGACCATGTGCAGCTTAGCGAAGCTGTGTTTGGCGTGCAATTTAACGAGGCTGTTGTTCATCAAGCGATGGTGAGGCAGCTGGCTAACAGACGCCAGGGTACAGCCTCTACGAAGACGAGGGGCGAGGTCAAGGGGAGCCAGAGGAAGCTCTATGCTCAGAAGCATACCGGTAGAGCGAGGAGAGGGGACATCAAGTCGCCCGTGTTGCGAGGAGGCGGTGTGGTCTTTGGACCCAAGCCCCGAAGCTACCGCCAGGCGATGCCCAAGAAGATGAGGAGGCTTGCACTGAAATGCGTTCTTTCTGCCAAGGCCCGAGAGGGGAACATGAGGGTTGTGCAGGATATTGCCTTTGAGGAAGCAAAGACGAGGTACATGGCAGGTGTCCTGTCCTCGTTGGGGAGCGATTCCTCTGTCTTGATACTCACCGGCCAGTCGGCACCGGAGGTGGTGAGGTCTGCGGCCAACTTGCCTGATGTCAAGGTGCTTCCCTCGGATCTTGTGAATGTGCTGGACCTGATTACTCACGAGATGCTGATAGCCAGCGTACCTGCGATACGTAGGATTGAGCAAACCTGGGGAGAATGAATTGCACCTTTACGAAGTTCTTAGGCGACCGTTGATCACAGAGAAGGCCACTCTACTCAAAGAGGGCGACAAATATGCATTTGAGGTGGCCGGCACGGCCAGCAAGTGTCAGATCAAGGAGGCAGTGGAGCGAGCGTTCAAGGTGGAGGTAAGCAAGGTCAACGTGATAACGGTGCCCGGGAAGACGAAGAGATTCGGAAGAAGACAGGTGACGAGCTCGTCCTGGAAGAAGGCAATAGTCACCCTTGTGCCAGGACATAAGATTACATTCTTTGAGGGTGTTTAATGGGTTCAGTAATTAAGTGGAGAAAGCGCAAGATGTCCAAGCACAGGCATAAGAAGCTGCTTAAGAAGACGCGCTGGCAACGGACTCACAAATAGGGAGCGAGTTTTTGGGACTGAAGACGTATAGACCGACTTCTCCGGGCAGAAGATTCATGTCCGGGGCCACCTTTGAGGAGCTGACCAAGGTCGCTCCTGAAAAGTCGTTGTTGATGCCGTTGAAGAAGAAAGGGGGGCGCAATAGCAGGGGCGTAGTCACGGTGCGCCACAGGGGTGGTGGTAGCAAGCGCAAGCTGCGCATAATAGACTTCAGGAGGGACAAGATCGGCGTACCGGGCAAGGTGGCCTCTGTGGAGTACGATCCCAACAGGTCAGCCCGTATCGCCCTGATTCATTATGTGGATGGAGAGAAGCGGTACATGCTGGCCCCTCTGGGCATCGAGTTAGGAGATATGATACAATCCGGTGAGGATGTTGACATAAAACTCGGCAACGCACTGCCTCTGGCAGGCATTCCCGTCGGAACTTCTGTGCACAATGTGGAGTTTGAGCCCGGGAAGGGAGGGAAGCTTGTGCACAGTGCCGGGAGTGCTGCTCGAGTCATGAGTAAAGAGGGCAAGTACGTTGTGCTCAAGCTCCCGTCAGGCGAGTTGCGCAAGTTTCACCACAGGTGCTGGGCTACAGTTGGTCAAATCGGAAATGTCGATCATGAGAACATCAGGATCGGCAAAGCCGGTAGCAATAGATGGCGGGGCAAGCGACCATCAGTTAGAGGGTCGGCGATGACTC